>NZ_BBOC01000072.1:0-25991 GCF_001485335.1 Type-D symbiont of Plautia stali
GTTGTCGTGAAGCTCTGCACCACCTGAATATTCAACATCTGCGCCGTTCGCACAGCCTGAGGCATGGGCGACGCCACACCCGCAAAGGGGAAAGAGGAACAATCAATATCGTGAATGGCACGCCAATCCATGAGCGCTCGCGGCATATTGATAACAGGCGCTCTGTTGGACACTGGGAGGGAGATTTAGTCTCAGGCACAAAAAATTCGCATATTGCCACTCTGGTAGATCGTAAATCGCGCTATACGCTTATTCTCAGGTTAAAGTAACGCGGCGTTACACCAGTGAAATTGGCAATATGATCGGTCCACAGCAGGATATTCCCGCGCCTGACGTCGGTACCAATGCCCAGGTGATGGCCTGGATGATGGACACCTGGTCAATGAATGTCGGGGCCACCACCACTGGCGTGGTGACGGGTAAGCCCGTGCATTTGGGTGGTTCGCTTGGGCGTGTGAAAGCCACCGGGCGCGGTGTGTTTGTTACCGGCTGTCGTGCGGCGGAAATGCTGAATATCGACGTGGTACATAGTCGCGTGGCGGTGCAGGGCTTTGGCAACGTAGGCAGTGTAAGTGCCGAGTTGTTCCATGCACAAGGTGCCAAAGTGGTGGTGGTGCAGGACCACAGCGCCACGCTCTATCTGGCAACGGGACTGGATATTCCCGCGCTGCAAGCCTGGCAACAGACACACGGCAGTATCAAAGGTTTTCCAGGTGCCGACCATATAGCTGATGAACACTTCTGGACGCAGCCCTACGATATTCTGGTACCGGCCGCGTTGGAGGGGCAGATCACAGCGGAAAGGGCCAGTTTGTTGCAATGCCGCTTGATCATCGAAGGCGCAAACGGCCCAACGCTGCCAGAAGCCGATGATGTATTACAGCAACGCGGGATTGCGGTGGTGCCGGACGTGATTGCCAATGCGGGCGGCGTCACCGTCAGCTACTTCGAGTGGGTGCAGGACTTTTCCAGCTTCTTCTGGAGTGAGGAGGAGATCAATCAGCGGCTGGATAGCATTATGCAGAACGCCATTGATACCGTGTGGCAAAAAGCAGAGGCGCTCGATGTGACGTTAAGAACGGCGGCTTATGCGCTGGCCTGTGAGCGTATTCTGTTGGCCAGAAAGGATCGCGGTTTGTATCCGTGAAAAAAAGATTTTGAGACTGGCCCCGCAATCGCGGGGTTTTTTGTTGCAAGGTATTTGTTGCGCACCCCTCAGTGTGTATAATTTTTTATACACAAATGGAGCCGTGTGGAGCGCATAATTATGGATGAGAAGGATGTGGACTGGCGTGGAACTTCTCTGGATGACATAAAGAAGTTCCCAACTGAAGTGAAGAAGGATCTGGGTTTTGAACTCCATAAAATCCAAAATGGTCACAATCCTACTCACTTCAAAGCAGTTAACCGTTGGGGAGCGGGAGTCATTGAGATAAAAATTAAGGGCGATGATGGTGAATATCGTGTGGTTTATGTCGCGAAATTTGCAGAAGCAGTTTATGTGTTACATGCTTTCCAGAAAAAAACACAGCAGACTAGCCCAAAAGATGTAAGCACCATAGTCGAGCGCTACAAGGCAGTAGTAGAAGAGCGGAGTAAACTGATATGAATGATAAAATCGATACCCAGTCTCGGCACGTGACTAAAGCGGGCGGAAACATTTTTGCAGATCTTGGGTTTGAATCAGCTGAAGCGGACACCCTGTTGGCACAATCTCGCGAAGAGATTAATCGGGCAGATGAGCTAAAAAAGCAGCTCATGGCCGCAATTGCTGAATGGATTTCTGTGAGTGGCTACAAGCAGATTGAGGCCGCAAAGATTATGCATGTATCGAGACCGAGAGTTTCGGACGTCGTGAACCAAAAAACTGAGAAGTTCACCATTGATTCGCTGGTTGGCATGGTTACAGCAATGGGCAAAAAGGTTCAGCTTTCCGTTGAGTAAATTATTCAACAAATAATCGGCTAAAAACCTATAAAAAGGCCAGCAAAGCTGGCCTCTTTGATATCAGAACTGATACACCAGTCCCAGTGCGACCTGGTCATCGTTCGGTAAACCGAGCTTGTTGTTATCGTCGAGCAGGTTGATCTTATACACGACGAAGGTTTTCATGTTTTTGTTGAAGTAGTAGGTCAATCCAGGCTCAAGGAACTTCAGCAGATCTTCATTACCCACACCTTCCACATCCTTGGCTTTGGTTTGCACCCAGGCAATAGAAGGGCGGATGCCGTTCAGGAACTGGTATTGCAGTGTGGCTTCAAAACTTTCGGTTTTATTGGCGAAGCCACTTTCACCGGTCAGGCTGTTGCTGATCGCGTAGGCGTTACGGGTCTGGCCATAGAAGGTACCAAAGTACCACTGGTTATCATCATATTTCGCGCCCACTGCCCAGCTCTCGCCACGTGCACCACGTCCATAAACGCCATCGGCATTCTGTGCGTTAGTACGGTCCAGATTAGCGTAACCGCCGACGACGCTCACACCAAAGTCAGTGGCATAACCCAGTGAGGTTGCCCAACCGTCGCCGTTGGCTTTGCTGATGGCATCACGATCGTTTTTGCCCTGATACTGCAAACCAAAGCTCAGACCATCCACTAATCCAAAGAAATCACGGTTACGATAGGTGGCAACACCGGTAGAGCGCCCGCGCAAGAAGCCATCCGCAGTGCCCGTTGCGCCACCAAATTCTGGCAGTACGTCTGTATACGCGATGGCGTCATACACCAGGCCGTAGTTACGACCGTAATCGAAGCTGCCATATTGGCCGACTTTCACCCCAGCAAAACCCAGGCGGGTTTTGTTCCCGCTCTGCGCATCACTGCCTTCGCTGTTATTGAGCTGCGCTTGATATTCCCACTGACCGTAGCCTGTCAGCAGGTCGTTGATTTGGGTCTGGCCTTTAAAACCAAAACGCATATAGGACTGATCGCCACCGAGGCTATCATTACTCGAAATATAATTCTCGCCCTGTACCTTGCCGTACAGATCCAGCTTATTCCCATCTTTATTGTAAATTTCGGCAGCATGGCTGAACGTAGAAGCAAACAGCGCGCTGGCGACACACATTTTTAAACAAAGCTTCATCATTTATCCTCGTTATAGCATTTATCATCTTGTTGGTATAAACACCGCGTTCTATTTCACGCGCGATGGAAGGAATCAGGAAAAGATTCCGCTGGCCGTTAAGTTTGTCGAATGCACAATAATGCTCCGGCTGAAACAAGCCCTGGCAGCCAGCCAGCGGATGAAGCGCACACATCATGGGTAATACTGGTCGAGAAATTTGCGTCAGGTAGAGCAGTTAATTATTTTATCTCTGCGCTGACAGTGAATCATCGCGTTAACGAAATGTGCGAATCACCATAGAGCGAATAGTTCATTCCCCCATAAGATAATTTTGTTTTGGCTGGATACCATTTGCTTATTTCTTTGCGCGCTAATAATACAAGTTAATCCATATAAAACCCCTATCTGGTTAAAAGCATTCCTTCTTATAGAGAAGTAAACAATCTCGATATAGTCGTGATAGCCTGCGGCAAATTGAGTGTCGGCAGGATGATTGTGGCGGGAAATATGAATATCCGACGTCTGAAGTCTTTCATTACCATTGTCGATATGGGCAGCATCACGCGAGCGGCAGATGCCTTACACATTGCACAACCGGCGTTGAGCCAGCAACTGGTGGCGCTGGAGGAGCACTTTAAACGGCAATTGCTGATTCGCAGCC
This sequence comes from Type-D symbiont of Plautia stali, assembly GCF_001485335.1. Classification (NCBI taxonomy): domain Bacteria; kingdom Pseudomonadati; phylum Pseudomonadota; class Gammaproteobacteria; order Enterobacterales; family Enterobacteriaceae; species Type-D symbiont of Plautia stali. The sequence continues at coordinate 3,728 of NZ_BBOC01000072.1, forward strand.
AGCAAGGTGTCGTGCCTACTGAAGCAGGTAAAGTGCTTTATGGGCATGCGCATGCCATGCTGCGCCAGTTCGCGCAGGCCGAGGTGGATGTACTGAGTGCGGGCCAGCGCTTGTCAGGGAGGGTGTCGGTGGGGTTGGCACCCTTTAGTGCGGCTTCAACACTACCGATGGCGCTACTGAGTGAAATGCGGGTGAGGCATCCCGGTATTTTGCTGCACTTGGTGGAGAGCGTGGGGCAAGCCTATAGCGAACTGGTGGCCAATGGGCGGCTGGAGATGGCACTGCTACACGGTTGCGGTGGGGTAAAAGGATTGCACTATGAACCGCTGATGGAGGAGACGTTTTACTTCGTCGCGCACGCAGATTTTGATTTCGATGATGACGGCGGGCCGCTGCAGGTGACCCAACTCAGTGCGCTCCCGATGTTGTTGCCCCCGTCCTATAACTTTGTTCGCCGCGCGATTGATGAGGCTTTTAGTCTGCATCATCAAAGCCTCAATATCGTCGGGGAGTTGGAGGCGGTGAAGAGTATTGCCCGCGCGGTGGATGCCGGTTTGGGCTGCACCATTATGCCGAAAGCGATAGCGGAGCGGATTCAGTCTGAATCGCGGGATGTGGTGATCCGTTCCATTAGTGGCCCAGAGATCAGTCAGACGCTGTCATTGTGCGTGTCAGACCGTACGCCCTTGTCAGAACCGGCAGCCGCAGTGAGGGAACTGCTGATTGAACTGACACAGAGTCTGGCACAGCCTGCGAGATAAGAGGCGAGTGTCTCGGTGCACATGAATGCGCACCCTACGAAAACCGCGCTCGATGGTCGAAGGGTCGTCATTTATGGCGACTAAATGGCGATTAACTGATCCCTGTAGCCATCACGCCGCCCCGTAATACATTCAGCTATAACATTGCCTCTTTACGGCAGTTAATCAGCAATTCGGCAACGGAAAGGTTATTCGGCAAGCGCAGCAGCAACTCCACCATCTCGGCTAAATCTTCGGGTTGGGTCATCTCTTCTCGGGTAATTTCCGTTTCGCCCTGCGTCATGTCTGTAGCGATATAACCGGGGCAGAGCGCAGTGGCGCGAACCCCCTCCGCCCAACACTCTTGCCGTATACCATGCGTCAATGCCACGACGGCGAATTTGGTCATGGCATAGCCCACATTGCTGCCTACGCGCCGCCCGGCAAGTGAGGCGACATTGATGACTCGACCATTACCTGCTTGCTGGAGATAGGGCAGCGCAGCGCGGCTCAAGCGCAGCGGCCCTTTGACATTGATCTGCCACATGTCATCCAGCGCTTGCTCACCCTGATCCAATACGCGCACGCGCGGGTTGATGCCGGCACAGTTAATTAATCCATCAATACGACCATAACCAGATACCGTCTCGGCAACCCAGGCTTCACCTGACCCCACTTGGGTCGCGTCGTAATGATGTACAGAAAGATTTGTGCTTTTAGCCAATGTCTCGGGGCGGCGGACACCAGCACTGACCGTAAATCCTGCCGCTAATAACCGCTCGGTAATGGCCAAACCTAGCCCGCGCGAGGCACCTGAAACCATAATCACTCGTGAAGTTGGACTTAACATTTTAACCATCTCGTGATGTGAGGGAAATGATAAGCGTAGTGGTGATCCTTAATACAGAGCAAATAACGGATTGTTGGGATGACATATCGCAATCTGATTACTGTATTCACCTTTAATAATGTTCATAACCGGAGGAGATAGACGCATCGTGAAAATGTATTGGGTGTGCTGTAAATAATCATATTAACGTTTTGTGACCGGAATAATTATAATTTTAAACGCGTCATTTAATTTTCTTATATCTCAACGCGAAATTTCTTACTCTACATAGTTTTCTCTGATGTCGTCATGTCTGTGATGTGACGTTTTGCAAAATTTGGTCTGGAGGAATTTCGATGACAGCCATTCCCACGCCGATACCCAGGGCGAAATCAACCTGGCGCTGGCAATCACCCGCCATGTTGATTATTCCGCTGCTGGCATTTCAGCTCTTTTTCTTTTTTGCTCCAGCCGTAAAATTGATGTTATTCAGTTTAATGACGCAATCAGCTGACGGGAATATTGGTGCGCCCTGGACATTCAGCCATTACTGGCACTTCTTCTCGGTGGCGTTATATAGCGATGTATTATGGAACACGCTGCGCATTAGTGTGATCACCTCATTGATTGCCGCTGTGTTGGCCTATCCCGTCGCCACCGTGTTGGTGCGCGGTCATGCGCTGGTGGCGCGCGTGCTGACATTGGTGATTATCGCGCCGCTGGCGGTCAGTGTGGTGGTGCGTGCTTATGGCTGGCAGCTGATTCTTAATAACGGTCCAACGGGCTTGCTCAACTATGTACTGCTGCATCTCGGTATTATCGACCGACCCAATGCACTGATGTTTACCGAGTGGGCGGTGATCATCGCATCGTTACAGATTTTCTTTCCGATGATGGTGCTGCCGCTGGCTTCGGCTCTGGGGAAAATTGATCCCAATCTGCCGTTTGCCGCCCGGACTCTGGGCGCACCGCCATGGCAGGTGTTCTTTCGCATCATTTTTCCGCTCAGCCTGCCGGGACTGGTGGCGGGTATGACGTTGGTGTTCTCACTGGCGGCCGGTTCATACGTTATCCCGGCGCTGATTGGCGGACCGCGTGCGCAAATGCTGGGCAACCTGGCGGAACAGCAGATTGTCGCGGTGTATGACTGGCCATTTGGAGCCACCATCGCCGCCATTTTAGTGTTCATTGTCATCGCGGTGAACACGCTATCCATGAAACTGCTGAGCGGACGCCGTCTGCCGGGAGCCGCGAAATGAATGCGCGTTTACAGGGTTGGGGTGGGGCAGCACTTTATGCTTTCGCCGCCGCCATGATGGTGTTCATTCTGGCTCCGATTGTGCTGATTATCGTGATCTCCTTTTCAGAGGGATACTTTGTCAGTTTCCCTCCGACCGGTTTTACGCTGGAGTGGTACAGCAAAGTGCTGGGCAACAGTGAATTTACCGGCGCACTGCTGTTCAGCACGCTGCTCTCACTAGGTACCACGTTGCTGTCGCTGTTGCTGGGGATCCCGGCGGCGTTTGCGCTGGTACGCGGCAATCTGCCGTTTGCCGATCTGTGCAAAGGTCTGCTGCTTTCACCGCTGATCTTCCCGGTGTTGATCACCGGCCTCGCCCTACTGCAACTCTTTACCGGTTACGGCTGGAGCAACGCCAAACTCAATCTGCTGCTGGCCCACACCGTGGTGACCTCGCCTTATGTGGTGCGCACGGTGATCACCAGCCTTGAACTGGTCAATCCCAGCCTTGAAGAGGCGGCTCGCACCCTGGGTGCGACGCGCTGGGCCACCTTCCGGCAGGTGATTCTGCCGCAAATTGTACCCGGCGTGATGTCCGGTGCCATTTTCTGCTTCATGGTCTCTTTCGATAACTATCCCGTCTCGATGTGGTTGGCTGATTCGGAAAATACTCCGGTGCCTGTGGTGTTGTATCGCCAGATCGGCACCGTGTTTGACCCGTCTGTTGCCACCATGTCGACGGTGATTATTTTGCTCGCCACCGTTGTGGTGGTGGTACTGGAAAAATTAGTGGGCCTGCGCCGTGCGATGGCCGCATAACTTCACACCAGAGGATGTTCTATGACTGCTATGAAACGCCGTACCTTTATTAAAGCGGTGGCAGGCGCTGCGTTGCTGCCTTATATCCAGGTCAAAGCCAATGCTGCGGATCGTGTTTTGCAGGTGGGCGTCTACAACTCGGCGCAAGGTGCGTTGATCAAACAGAAAGTGCTGCCGGACTTCGAGAAAGAGCACAACTGTAAGGTGCTGACCACGGAGGGAGCGACGCTGGCCAACATCGCGGCGCTGCGGGCGACCAAAGCCAAACCGGTGTTCAGCGTGATGTCGATGGATGATATCGGCGTGCCACAGGCCAAAGCGGAGAATTTAATTGAAGCACTGCCCGCAGAAGGTATTCCGAACCTGAAAAATGTGTTCGACCGTTATCTGTTAAGCGATCGCTATGGTGTCGGTTTCTCGGTCTCCATGGCGGGCTTGTTTATCAATCCCCAAGTCAGTAAACCGATTGAGAGCTACAACGAAATCTTTACGCCGAAGTATGCGCATCAAATGATTCTCAACACGCCAAAAAATACTCAAAGCATTCTGATGTTGATTGTCGCCGCAGCGCTGGCTACCGGCAAACCGTTGCAGGAAGCGCAGTATGAGATCGATAAAGGCTGGGACAAACTTGCCGAACTGAAAAATAACGTCATGACCGTGTATGACGGCGAAGCGCAGGTGATGATGGTGGCGCAGGGCCAGGCGATGGTCGGCGGAATTGAGTATTCCAAAGCCATCTATCCCCATACCAAGAAAGGCATTCCGCTGGACATGACCTTCCCAAAAGAAGGGGCTTTCACCGGCATCAACGGTCTGGCATTAGTCAAAGGCGCGCCACAGCGAGAACTGGGGCTGGCGTGGATTAACCGCCTGCTGGATGTCGATGTGCAGAAGATGCTGGCCGAAGTCACGCTCAGCGCACCTACGGTGCGGGGCATCAATTTTGATGAGGCGACACTGAAATATCTCGCCTATCCGGAAGAGAAAATGCAGCAGCTGAATCTGTTTACGCCGGACTGGACTTACATTATTCCGCGTCGCGCTGAGTTGTTGGAGCGCTACAACCAAACTTTTAACGCCTGAGGTCACGATGCAGCGATCTTATGAAGTGCGCCTTGATCATCTCAGCAAGCATTACGGTAAAACCGTCGCGGTGGAAGATGTCTCGTTGACCGTGCACGCCGGGGAGATCCTGGCGTTGCTGGGCCCCAGTGGCTGTGGCAAAACCACCTGCCTGCGCATGGTGGCGGGCCTGGTGACACCGACCTCAGGAGATATTCTGGTGGGCGGTCGTTCGGTGCTGGAAACCGCCGTGCATCGCCGTAATATTGGCCTGCTGTTCCAGAACTATGCGTTGTTCCCGCACATGACCGTGGCGGAGAACGTCGCCTTTGGCCTGAAAATGCGCGGGCAGTCGCGCAGTGAATACAGCGACCGCGTCAACAAAGCGCTGGATATGGTGCAGCTGAAAAGCTATAGCGACCGTCTGCCGGCGCAGCTTTCCGGTGGTCAGCAGCAACGTGTCTCTTTAGCGCGAGCACTGGTGATCGAACCCGATATGCTACTGCTGGATGAGCCATTGGGGGCGCTGGATAAAAGTCTACGTGAGAGTATGCAACTGGAGATCCGCCAGTTGCAACAGCGTCTTGGCCTGACAACCATTATGGTGACGCACGATCAGGATGAAGCGCTGACGATGGCGGATCAAATTGCGGTGATGCAGGGCGGAAAACTGGAGCAGGTGGCGAGCGCCACGCAAATCTATCAAAAACCGGCCACGGCATTTGTCGCAGGCTTTATCGGTGCGTCGAATTTTCTCTCGGCTCAGGTTATTCAGCACAGCGGTGGACGCAGCGAGTTGCAGACCGAGGGCGGCGTCCGTTTGCTGGTGGAAGGGGAGTTACAAGGTCAAGCCACGGTGACCGTGCGGCCTGAGGCGGTGCGTTTATCACCGCTGAATCGCCCGCTGGATGCCGCCACCTGCAACGCCACGGCGGCGGAAGTCACGCAGGTGGTGTATCGCGGCTTTATGCTGCACTACAACCTGCGGTTGCCAAACGGTGACACCTTGATGGCCTGGAAGCAGACGCAGGGCGAAGCGGAACCGATGAGTTTTGCACCGGGCGATCGCGTACTGGCGCAGTGGGCCAGCGAGAGCAATCATGTGGTGTATGGCTAGCCTGCCAGGTTGCGGTCATTGGCTCGCTTTGAGGGGGCCAATACCGTGACAGAACAGACTTAACGTATGTTGCACAATCAGGTCCGGGTTATAGCCCGGTTCATTGGCAAAGCGTGAGAAGGGCACTAGCACCATACTGAGGATCGAGGTCATCAACAGCTGCGGTTCAAGGTCGGGATTGAGCAGACCCTGCTGCTGCCAGCCTTCAATCAAACCTTTCACTCTGTCGCGCTCGGCATGACCAAAGCGCGATTTGATATGCTGGCCCAATCCGCCCTGGCCTTGTGTTACTTCCTGCATCCATAACGGTCCAAACCAGCTGTGAGTGGCAATAATGTCTGCCACTTCCCGAATAAAGGCGCTGAAAGTGGTGACAGGGTCACGTGCATCGGGCCCAAAGTGCGCCACCAGACGTTGACGTAACGGCAAGAAACGCTCCTCTACCACCACATCCAGCAATGACTCACGTGACTGAAAATAGTAATTGAGCATCGCTGGGCTGACGCCAGCCTTACGGGCAATCGCGTTCAATGACGTCTCCCCAATGCCGTTTTCAGCATAGAGTGCCAGCGTGATATCCAGCAGATGTTCACGCTGCTGCGCATTGATCGCGCCGCCGCGCGGGCGACCAGGACGGCGAGGTTTAGTCGCGGTGCTCTTTTCATCAGCAGGGACTTTTCGTGCGGTCATTTTTGCTCGCTCACTTGTTTCATGTCAGACTTCGATCAATATTAATTGTGTATTTAATTAATTTCAATTGGTGTCTGATATGAAACCTGAAACACTGGCGCCACAATCGGGCAGCGGGGAAGAGAGTCCACCTTCTGTCCGCTTGCTGATGGGTGCGCTGATGCTGGTGATGTTGCTCTCCGCACTTGACCAGACCATCGTCTCTACCGCGTTGCCGACCATTGTCGGTGAGCTGGGCGGGCTGGATCGCCTGTCATGGATTGTCACCGCTTATATGCTGGCATCAACCATTGTGGTGCCGTTGTATGGCAAATTTGGCGATCTGTTTGGCCGCAAAACTGTGCTGCAAATCTCCGTGGTGCTGTTCCTGGTCGGATCGGCGCTGTGTGGGTTGGCGCAAAATATGGAGCAGCTGATCTTCACCCGCGCACTGCAAGGTCTTGGCGGCGGCGGGTTGATGGTGGTCAGCATGGCCGCTGTGGCGGATATCATCCCGCCTGCCGACCGCGGTAAATACCAAGGGTTGTTTGGTGGGGTATTTGGCCTCGCAACGGTGATTGGTCCGTTGCTCGGTGGCTTTATCGTCCAGCACGCATCCTGGCGCTGGATCTTCTACATCAACTTGCCATTAGGGCTGTTTGCGCTGCTGGTGATCAATGCGGTGTTCAAAGCGGATAACAAACGCAAACCGCACGAAATTGATTACCCTGGTGCCGTTTGCCTCAGCCTGGCGCTGGTGGGTATTACCTTGTTCACCAGCGAGGGCGGTACGCTGCGCGCGTGGAGCGATCCGCAGTTGTGGTGCATCCTGGCGTTTGGCTTGGTGGGCGTGATTGGTTTTATCTACGAAGAGCGCCGCGCGTGGGAGCCGATCATCCCACTGACGTTATTCCGCAACCGCAGTTTTTCTCTTTCTAGTCTGATGGCGTTTATTGTGGGCATGTCGCTGTTTGGCAGCGTGACATTCCTGCCGCTCTATTTGCAGGTGGTGAAAGGGTCCACGCCCACCGAAGCCGGGCTGCAACTACTGCCGTTGATGGGCGGATTGCTGGTGACCTCGATTATCAGTGGCCGAATTATCAGTCGCACCGGGCGCTATCGTCTGTTCCCGATCGGCGGTACCTTGCTGGCCACTATTGGTATGGTGTTGATGACCACGCTGACGCTAGATTCAGCGCTGTGGCAGATTTATCTTTACGCCGCTGTGCTCGGCATGGGCATGGGCATGGTGATGCAAGTATTGGTCCTGGCGGTGCAGAACAGTGTGGCACCCGACAGCATTGGCGTGGCGACCTCGTCGGTGACGTTGTTCCGCTCCGTGGGCGGCTCGATGGGGGTAGCACTTTTTGGTGCGATGTTCAGCCACGTCCTTAAGTCAGGGCTGACGACGCTGGTGGAGAAAGGCGATGTGTTGCCCACCTCACTGGACCCCAATGCGGTGCATCATTTACCGCCAGATGTGCAGCACGCGTATTTGCAGGTCTTTAGCGAATCGGTGCATGCTGCATTCCAGATGGCGGCTGGCGTGATGGCGCTGGCATTTATCCTGTCGTTGTTCCTGCCAGAGTCACCGTTGCGCAGTAAAGCCAGACAATAAACCAGCATGAACTATTCCACCATCAGCGTGCCTACGCCGGTGGTGGAATGAAATAGCAGCAGAGTTGGGCGAATTAATAACCTCCAAAGCGAAAACTGGCGAAATAATATATAATTTTTATCTCAAATACATGATGTTACCGTTTCGTCAACTTAGGTAAAAAAGAGGGAGATTAAAAGAATTCAGCGTCGAGCTATTTATTTCTGCAACTTTTTTGCGGTATAAGTCTCTAACCACTGTCTCCCTCAGCGAAAACGTCATCTCATGATCAACTCTGCGGCCAGTAAGATTATCGCCTGCCTGTTCTTATTTACCCTGGCGGGATGTTCATCCAAATCATCTCATTCTCCTGCGGATGAAAGCGTCGACACGTCAGCCGATGGTGGCAAGCAACCTGATTTAATCCCCGTGATAGCCGCATTGCACGATCAGATGCACTCATGGGAAGGCACCAAATACCAGTGGGGCGGAACGCAATTAACAGGGGTGGATTGCTCGGGATTTGTCTGGCGCACGTTAAAAGATCGTTTCAATATTCCGATGGATCGTGTCACCACCAAAGAATTAATCGCCATGGGTCAGCCGGTTGATCAGTCACACCTGCAACCCGGTGATTTAGTGTTCTTTCGTATCAAACATGAGTTACATGTCGGCTTTTATGACACCGATCATCAATTCCTCCACGCTTCGGTTAGTCAGGGCGTGATGCGATCATCCCTGAATAATCCGTACTGGAAATCGGTTTATTTAGAAGCGCGGCGTTTACCGCGTGAGCAGAATTCGCAGATCAGTTTTAATTATAAAAACAAGGTCTGATATCAAAAATCCCCGGCTTAGCACCGGGGATTTTTCAATTAAAACTGATAAGAGACACTCACCGAGAAGTTCCGCGGTTCACCGTAAACATAGTTGTTCATATAGGTGTAGTACTCGCGGTCGAATAAGTTATCGACGTTAGCCTGCGCCGCAACTTGTTTGGTGACCTGATAACGTGCAAACAGGTTCGCCAGCGGATAGCTGCCCTGATAAACACGCTGTGTGCTGCCATCTGGTGCGCTGACATCTTCAAAGGTACGGTTCTGCCAGTTGATGCCGCCGCCAATGGTCAGGTCTGGCAACATCGGCACCTGGTAGCGCGTAAACAGCTTGAAGTCGGTCTGCGGCTGATCCGGGTTATAGCGCCCGTCACTGTCGCGTGCTACATAACGGGTGGCACCGAAGGTCAACTGCAGGTTATCGGTCAACGCCCCGTTCAGCTCAAATTCCGCCCCCTTGCTGCGCGCGCCTTTGGTGGCGTAGTACGCCTGCTCGCTACTGTTATTGACATAGACACCGTCAAGGGCCGTGCCGACATTCTCTTGCTGAATGCGGAACACCGCCACGGTGGCCGTCAGGCGACCATCAAACCACGCTGATTTCAGGCCCGTTTCGTAACTTTTGCCGGTAACTGGCGACAGGTAATGACCTGAGGCGTCGCGGTAAGTCTGGGGCTGGAAGATCGAGGTGTAGCTGGCATAGGCTGACCAGGTATCGTTGATGTCATACACCAAACCGGCATACGGTGTCGTATTGTTCTTGGTCATATTGCCACTGCTGCCGTTGGTGCTCCACTCGGTGTAGCGCGCCCCAATAATCAGTGACAGTGGATCAGCCAGCGAGAAGCGCGCGGCGGTGTAGGCGGATTTCTGACGGATCACGTCATTGGCATTGAGATACCAGCCTTGCCACTGCGGTTCAGCTATATTGCCGGTCCAGTTGTTATTGAAGGCGCCCATATCGGCTGAGGTAATGTCGTATTCGTCCAGATCGGTGACGCCATCCTGACTGTAAGTTTGGTTATGCTGACGGCTGTAGCTCACGCCTGCCATCAACTGATGTTGACGACCAAACAGCTCAAACGGACCGCTGGCATAGCCATCAACGGAAGTTTGTTCACGTTTACCGCGATCGAGGCTGCCGTAACCGGTCACCCCTTCACCCGTGGTTTCATCCGGGAAGGCGCTGTAGATATTGTGCAGTTTATCGCTGAAGGTATTTTTCGCATGCGTGCCGTTAACATGAATGCTCCAGCCATTGTCGAAGTTATGCACCAGGTCGGCATACAACTTCTGCACTTCAGTGTGGTAATACGTCCAGTCGGCGGCGGAGTTGAGGCTGCGGTTATAATGCGTCAGTGACCCGTTGCTATAGAACACCGGTAAGCCGCCCCAGGTAGGATCACGCGTGTCGGCTTTCTCGTAGTCATAACCCAGTGAAAGTGTAGTGTGATCGGTAAGGTCGGCATCGACGACGCCATACAGGAACTTCTTGTTCTTATGGTAACGATCTAACCAACTGTCCTGGTCCTGATAACCCGTGACAACGCGTCCGCGCAGCGAGCCGTCACTGTTCAGCGGGCCTGCGATGTCGGCAACATATCTCTGTTTATCCCAACTGCCGTAACTGGCGCTGACGTTACCGGTGAAGTCTTTGCTGTCGGCGTGCTTACGCACCATATTCACCGACGCCGATGGGCTGCCCGCACCAGTCATCAGTCCGGTCGCACCACGTACCACTTCGATACGATCGTAAATCGCGGTATCCGAGGCGGCATCACCGTAGTTCCAGCTGTCACCCACCGACGTGGGGATGCCGTCAAAGGTGAAGTTGGTGATTTTAAAACCGCGTGAATAATATTCTGAACGTTCTGAGTCGACCAGGTTACTGGTGATGCCGGTGGTGTTATTCAAAACATCGGTGACAGTTTGTAACTGCTGGTCCTGCATACGCTGCTGAGTCACCACGCTGACCGATTGCGGCACATCGCGCGGCGTTAGCAACAACTTGGTGCCAGCACGCGTGGTTTTCACCGCATAATCCTGCTTCTCATTATCTCCGCTGTTGTCGCTGGTGGTGGCGTTAACCACCAAATCCTGCTGCGCGTTATCAGCCGCCTGTACTATGGCTGGATTGAGAAGGGCATGTACTGCCATCGCCAAAAGCGACACGCTAAACGTTTTTCGGATGCCTGAATCCCTGCCTTTCGAAGACATAATTATTTCCGTGGTCAATGATTGTTATGTGAAGCCATCAGGCTTCGGTTGTTATGTTTGCGCCTGAATATCCCCTTAGAGAAAAGGGGGCAGGTGCGACGTATTCCTGTTTACGAACGCCAATGATAATCATTTGCTTTATAGAATCTCGCAAGGATTCAACTTGAAGTGTAATAATGTGTAAATTACAGCTAAAACAGTATGATAGATGAGTTTATAACCCGTTAGTTGCTGGCGTTTTCATTTTTGTTGCGAGAATAAACAGGAACTTTGCAGTAAATGTCGCGGCAGATGCACTGGACATTTTTTCTGTTTGATAGCGGGAGAGCAGAGAAATCCACGTGAATATTTGCTTCCTTCATCTTAATGCGTATGATTCTCATTCTTCTTATATTTTCCGCTCGTTAGATACGGTCGGAGCCGTTCATCCATTGATGGAGTTCTGCATGAAATCGTTGTTTAGTCCGCGCAAAGCCGCTGTTGCCATGGCGATCGCCGCTGCATTTAGTCTGACTGCTTGTCAGGCGCCTGCTAAAAAAGCCGAAGCCCCTGTTGCCGAAACCGCTAAACCGGTTGATACCGCCCTGACGCAGCGCATCCTGGGCGATGGCCTGTATGAAATGGCTTATTCTCAGGCCTCAAAAGGGCTGTTTGTCGCCAGCGCGCAGAGCTTTAAGGATGTGAATGGCGGTGTCATCTATCGTCTGGACCCAGCAACTCTGGCGACCAAAGGCGAAACCCACACCGATCTGAAAAACTTCGGTACGGCAATCGACGAAGAAGGCAGTGTGTTCTACACCACTAACTCATTGGATGGCGCAATCTCTAAGATTGATGCTCAGAGTGGCAAAGTGCTGGCACGTCTGGTGTTCCCAGGCAAAATCAGTAAAGAAGGTTATCCGGCGGGCGCACGTGAAGTGCTGTGGCACGGCAATGAATTGTACGTTGGCCGCGTTGCCGATCCAGGTTACATCTCGGTGGTTGATACCAAAACCTTTAAGCTGAAGACCGAGATCAAGAATGCCGGTAAATGGGTTACCGGCCTGATCTATTCCCCGGTCACAGAGCGCATTTATGCCGCCAACGGTTCAGGTGAGATCCTGGTGATTAATCCACGCACCCATAAAATCGAGAAGCGTTGGACTGCTGATGACGGTAAAGAGTATCTGTTCCTGAACATGGCAGAAGATCCTGCCACTGGTCGTCTGTTCGTCACTGACGATTCCAAAGGAAAAGCGACGCTGGTATTTGACGAGCGCACCGGCAAAGTGATCAAACGTATCGAAGGTGACTCGCTGGGCATCAAATTTAACGCGAAGCGCAACGAGATCTACATCAGCCAGCGTGAATCGAAGAAAGTACTGCAGTTGGATGCCACCACTTACGCGGTGAAAAACAGCTGGTCGTTTGATCAGAATCCTAACAGCCTGCTGATTGGTCCAGACAACAACACCCTGTATGTGACCCTGAAAGCGGAGTTTAATAAAGACTCTTCGACTAAAGGCGCTGACGGCATCGCACGTATTGCGTTGAAGTAACAGGTATGAAAGGGCGGCGAAAGCTGCCCTTTTGCTTGCTGTTACGCGCTTATTGGTCGCCATAAATGGCGACCCTACTACAATCCTCAGCGGTTTCCGGGTAGTGCGTGATGATTCGCACTTGCATGAAAAGGCAACCTTAGGCTGCTTCGTCTCAATGTGATGCCCATCACCTGATTTGATTCTCGAACCACATCCCTTGCCAAAATTCACTCATTTTTGATTTGAAAACATCATTACGTATGGATTTTGTTTAAGATCCATTTATTATATTAAAAGTCCGTGTCGTTCTAAGGCATCTGATTAACGTTGCGTTATGTGATTGTTAACTAGCGGATGTTTTTACGTTATTTCAAACAATTAGATTTTTTTACCTTCGCTATGCGGAGGTTTTTGAGCCGTGTCACCAACCAGGGATACACCATGAATAAGTTGCAAGACCTGCCTTTCGGCGAGGTCCAGTTGTCGCGTCGCAGAGTGCTACTCTCCGGCGTTGTGATTGTGGCTGGCGGCCTGGTCACCTCGGCGCTTCCGCGTATGGCGTTTGCAGACTCGTCGAAAAATTTCATTCCTTTCATGCAGATATCTCGTCTTTTGGTCAACCATAAACTCGATGATGCGGTCGGGCAGCGCATGCTGGCGTTGCTGGAACTCGATCACCCGGAGTTAATGGCAAATCTCAATCATCTGTTGGCGATTGCCAAAGCAAACAATGCGCAGATTGTTGAAGATTTCTTTCCAGCGATTCCGCAGGGCGCATTGCAGGATCTGGCGCACAAAATCATCTTTGGCTGGTACACCGGCTGCCTTGAACCGAAACGTTCAGCCAAGGCGTTTGCCTTCGAGCAAGCGCTGACCTGGCACACCACGCTGGATACCATCACGATCCCGTCTTACGGCATCAGTGGGCCGAATAACTGGCAGCGTGCTAACACACCGGTCCTTCCCGTACCGCAATTCTGACCACCGAAAAAAGAAGACAAAACATGGCAGCTCCTTCTCAGTCACCTGTGGTGATCGTTGGCACCGGCGTGGTCGGTGTGGTGATCGCTGAGCAACTGCTTGATGCCGGTATTCCGGTATTGATGCTGGAAGCCGGTCCGCGCGTATCGCGTGCCGAAATCGTTGAAAATTATCGTAACTTGCCGCTGGCAGCCAAAGGCAATCCCATTGAGTGTTACCCATCACGCGATTGGGCACCGCATCCTGAACCTGCGGGCGCAGGGAAGGGGTATCTGCAACTCAGCGGTGAAGACTCCTATGCCCAGAGCTATGTGCGATATGCCGGGGGATCAACCTGGCACTGGGCGGGCACCTGCTGGCGCTTAACACCCGCCGATATGCAACTGCACACGCGTTACGGCGTGGGTCGTGACTGGGCGTTTGATTACGAGACGCTGGAACCTTACTACGCGCGCGCCGAATACAAGCTAGGCATCTGCGGACCGGACGATCCGGCACTGCAATGGCCGCCGCTGCGCTCGAAACCTTACCCGATGCCGGCGCTGCCCTTTGGTCCGGGTGAAGCCCGCTTTACTGAGGTGGTGCGTGAAAAGTTGGGGCTGCACAACATCCCGACGGCACAGGCGCGTAACAGCGGCATGTCTTACGACGATCGTCCCGCCTGTTGCGCCAATAACAACTGTGTACCGGTTTGCCCGGTTGGTGCGAAATATGATGGTGCCACTGCGCTATCCCGCCTTGAAGCCAAAGGTGCCACTATCCTTGATAACGCAGTGGTGTGGCGTATTGAAACCAACACCAGCAACCACATCGAAGCGGTGCATTACTATGATCAGCACAAGCAAACGCATCGCGTCAGCGGCAAGCTGTTCATCATCGCCTGCAACGGGCTGGAAACGCCGAAACTGCTGTTGATGTCAGCAGATTCGCGTAACCCGAACGGCGTTGCCAACAGCTCTGATCAGGTTGGTCGCAACATGATGGACCATCCCCAGATCACCATGACGGTGACGTTGGATGAGCCTTACTGGGCGGGCGTCGGGCCGGTGGTCAACAGCGGCATCATGGAAACCTCGCAGGGTGATTTCCGCTCTGAGCACGCTGGGGCTTACTTCCGCTTTAACAACTTTGCCCGTAACCGCTTCGTGACATTTGGCGCGCTGGAGAAAGGGCTGGTGGGTAAAGCCCTGGACGAAGAAATTCGCCGCATGACAGCCTGCACCGCGGATATTGTGCTCGCGCATGAAATCCTGCCGGATGCCAACAACCGCCTGACGCTGAGTGATAAAAAGGATTGGCTCGGTTTGCCCAAACCCGCCATTCACTACGATGTGGGTGACTACGTGCGACGCTCGTATCAAAACTACTCCAAACCGATTGCTGACCGTATCGCCGAGGCGATGGGTGCCATCGATAAGAAATTCTCGAAACAATATAACCAAAGCAAGCACATCATGGGCGGCACCATTATGGGTAACGATCCGGCTAATTCAGTGGTGGATAACGAGTGCCGTGCTCACGATCACCGCAATCTGTTCCTGCCGGGTGGTGGGGCGATGGCCAGCACCGCGTGCGGTAACAGTACGTTGACCATGGTTGCGCTGGCATTTAAAGCGGCCGATGCCATCGTCAAACAGGCGCAGGAGGCGTAATCATGTTGAAACTCAAACAGATCGCGCTGGTTCTGGCACTGGCAAGCGGTGCCGCTCATGCTGCTGATGATGCGCTGGTGAAGAAGGGCGAATATCTTGCCGTGGCCTCCGACTGTACGGCTTGTCATACCGCGGAGCATGGCAAACCTTTTGCCGGCGGTAAGGCGATTGAGTCACCGGTGGGTGAAATCATCGCGACGAATATTACGCCATCGAAAATCGCCGGGATTGGTCAGTACAGCGAGCAGCAGTTTGCTGATGCCCTGCGCAAAGGCGTGCGTGCGGATGGCGCGAATCTTTATCCCGCGATGCCTTATACCGCGTATGCGACGCTGACGGATGAGGACGTTCACGCTTTGTATGCCTACTTTATGTCAGGCGTACAGCCCGTGGATAAGACCACCGAAGAGACGCATCTGCCGTTCCCGCTCAACCTGCGTTTCTCGATGATGTTCTGGAACGGGCTGTTCCTGAAATCACCGGGCTTTACGCCAGATATGGGGCAGTCTGCAGGCTGGAACCGTGGCCGTTATCTGGTGGAGGGCGCAGCACACTGCAGCACCTGCCACACCCCTCGCGGATTCCTGATGCAGGAGAAAGAGGGCGATGCCTTTACTGGAGCGCAGGTTGGGCCGTGGTTTGCACCGAATATCACCGCTAATGCGGTCAGCGGCATCGGTCAGTGGTCTCAACAGGATCTGATTACCTATCTGAAAACCGGCCGTCTGGCCGGTAAAGCGCAGGCCGCGGGTAGCATGGCGGAAGCGATCACCCACAGCTTCCAGCACTTGTCTGACGCAGACCTGGCCGCCATTGCCGAATACATGGGCAGCGTAACGGATAAAAACGCACCGGCCAGCGGCGCATCGCGCTTCGAGCAGGGTAAAGCTGCACAGAACCTGGTGGCGTTCCGTGGAGATGCCTTCAATGCACCGACCAGTGATGAGGGTGCTCGGCTGTTCTCCGGCAACTGTGCCTCGTGCCACGGCAGCAGCGGTGAGGGCACCAAAGACGCGTTTTATCCCAGCCTTTTCCATAATAGTGCTACCGCAGAGCGCAACCCTTCAAACCTGATCGCCACCATTCTGTTCGGTGTGCAACGTCATACCGCGCAGGGTGATGTTTATATGCCGCCGTTTGGTTCACAACCGAATGCGCTAAATGCACTGAATGACAAGCAGGTTGCCACACTGTCTAACTGGATCTTGCATCATTACGGCAATGTCGAAGTGACGGTGTCACCTAATCAAGTGGCGGAAATCCGTCGCGGCGGTCCCTCATCACCGTTGGTGATGCTGGCACAGGTTGGTGTGGGCGTCGGCGTGCTGGTGGTGATTGTGCTGCTGGCGTGGTGGCTGATGCGCCGCAGAAAGCAGTAAGGCGCGGCCTTTAGGCCGCCCTGGAGATATTGCCAAAATTTTGTCGCCTGCGACCGCAGGCGACGTTTTTACTGGAAGAAACTATGACGCACTACTCACGCCGCCGCGTGCTGAAGATGGTCGGGCTGGTCACCATTGCCAGCGCCGCAGGCCAGCTTTTGCCGTTGCCGCGCCTCAACGCCGCCCAGTCATCTACCACTGTGGTTGGGCTGGACGATTTTATGCAGGTGTCGCAATTGCTGACGCAGCAAACCGCGCTTAATTCTACCGTCGGGGGCGCGCTGCTTTTGGCACTCAGTCAGACGCAGAAAGGGTTTGTTACCGCACTGGCACAGCTGAAAACGCTGCTGCAAAACCAGCCGGAACTCCTGCAGCAGTATCACCTGACGTTTCCCGCCGATGCAAACAGCGAAAAGCTGGCAAAAGTGATCCTCGGGGGTTGGTACAACGGCGTTGTCGGCAAGGGCAATCACGCGCTGTATGTCACCTATGTGAATACGCTGGCCAATAAGCTGGTGGATGACAAATTAGTGCCGCCGGGATTCTCCTACGGCGAGTGTGGTAGCTGGGCACAACAGCCCTGATTCTGAAGAGTTATGTCGTTTATGAAAAATAATAATTCCGCCGATGTGGTGGTGATTGGCGCAGGCGTCAATGGCTCACTGCTGGCGACACGTCTGGCAAAAGCCGGCAAGTCTGTGCTGTTGCTCGAATCCGGTCCCAAAGTGGGCCGCGACCAGTTGGTTGAGCGCTTCCGTGCTTCGGCGTTTAAATCCGACTTTATGTCGCCATATCCGTTCTCGCCTAAAGCGCCGCATCCGCGTTACACGCCAGAACCGAATGATTATCTGCATCAGGCTGGCCCACATCCTTTTGCGGCACAGTACATCCGTATGTTTGGCGGCACCAGCTGGCACTGGGCGGCGCAGTTGTGGCGTTTTGTTCCCAACGATTTCCGTCAACATAGTCAGTATGGCGTCGGCAAAGACTGGCCGATGCGTTATGACGATTTAGAAGAGTATTACTATCAGGCCGAGGTGATCGCCGGGGTCGGCGGTTCACCGGATAACGGCTCGCCACGCAGTAAACCATACCCGATGGAGCGTGTACCGGCTTCGTGGCTGCAACAACGCGTTACGGCACGTCTGGCACCGGATTTTACCGTGTTGGATGACAGCACCGGGCGCAACAGCCACAGCTATGACGGACGTCCGGCCTGTTGTGGTAACAACAACTGTATGCCGGTATGTCCGATTGATGCGCAGTATCACGGCGGCATTGCGGCGCAGCAGGCAGAAAACAGCGGTGTGAAGGTGATCACTGAAGCGGTGGTGTATCAGCTGGAGCACGACGCTAAGGGCAATATCGTGGCCGCGAATTACTATGACTGGAACAAAGTGAGCCATCGCGTGACGGCAGAAACCTTTGTACTGGCTGCTAACGCCATCGAAACCCCGAAACTGCTGCTGATGTCAGTGAGCGATAAATTCCCGAATGGCATTGCCAACGCACACGATAATGTCGGGCGTAACCTGTGTGATCACCCAGCGATCGGCGTGACCTTTGACGTAGACGAAGAGATCTGGCCAGGTCGCGGTCCCGTGAGTCCTTGCTCGATTGGTCAGTTCCGTGACGGTGATTTCCGCAGTGAACATGCGCCGTTCCGTATCGACATCTCCAACGCCTCTCAGGTCGCCTCCGTGACTAAAGAAGTGCTGGCAGAGGGACTCTTCGGTAAGAAGTTGCAGGATGAGATCCGCTTCCGTGCGGCACGTCGTCTCAGCATTAAAAATGCGCTGGAACAGCTGCCCGACCCGAACAACCGCGTGACCTTGAGCAGTAACAAAGATGAGCTGGGCTTGCCAACGCCATCCTTGTACTGGGATGTTAGCGACTATGTCACTAAAGGCACTGAGAAGACGCGTGAATGCTATGACGCGATTGCTGCCAAACTTGGCGCAACCAACATCAAACACAGCAAAAGCGGCAAATTCTCTAACCGTCAGCACATCACCGGCACGCTCTCTATGGGTCTCGATCCGGCCACCAGCGTCACCGATGCGTGGGGGCGTGCCCACGACCATCAGAATCTATTCATGGTCGGCACCGGCGTGATGCCAACGGTCGGCACCTGTAACGTCACACTCACTGCGATGGCGCTGGCTTTGCGTACCGCGGACAAAATCCTGCAGGAGACGCAACATGGCTAAGCATTTGAAAGCCCTGCTTGCAGCAGGCACTCTGGCGCTGGCGGTTTCGCAGGCACAGGCTGCGGACACGCAGTTGATTCAGCGCGGAGAGTATCTGGCGATTGCCGGTGACTGCGGCGCGTGCCATACCGAAACGGGCAAAGCGCCGTTCAGCGGTGGTCACGCGATTACCAGTCCGTTGGGTACCATCTTTAGCACCAATATCACGCCATCCAAAACGGCGGGTATCGGCAACTACAGCGAGCAGCAGTTTGCTGATGCTTTGCGCAAGGGTGTACGGGGTGACGGTAGCCAGCTTTATCCTGCGATGCCTTACACCGCCTACGCAAAGTTGACGGATGAAGATGTCGCCGCCTTATATGCTTACTTTATGCAGGGCGTGCAGCCAGTTGATGTGAAACCGGAAGCCACGGCGCTGCCATTCCCCTTCAATTTGCGCTTTAGCATGGCGGCATGGAACCTGTTGTTCCTCGATACCAAGCCATTCCAGCCCGATGCTAAACAGTCTGATGAGTGGAACCGTGGCGCCTATCTGGTGCAGGGATTAACCCACTGCAGTACTTGCCACACGCCGCGTAATATCCTGATGGCGGAACAGCAGGATCAAAACTTACAGGGTGCATCTCTTGGCACCTGGTTTGCGCCGGATATCACGGCGGCCACTTTACAGGGCCAACCACACTGGACGCGTGCGATGTTGGCGCAGTATCTCGCCACCGGCCATGCCAGCAATGGGGCGACTGCGGGCGGCCCGATGCTGGAGGCGATCGACAAAAGCTTCTCGCGCATGACGTCAGAAGACCGTCAGGCCATCGCCAGCTATTTGCTGCCACAAGACTCTGCAACAGCAGAATCGGCCCCGGTAAAACGCTGGACGCCAGTAGAAGGTGACGATACACCACAGGCAGTGTTGAGCGAGGGCGCACAGATTTATCGCAACAACTGTGCATCCTGCCATAACCTGACGGGTCAGGGACTGAATGGTTTGCCCGCGCTGCAGAATCATCCGGTGCTAAACAAGCCCAATGCGGATAACGTCGCCATGGCGGTGTTGCAGGGCGTCTGGCCGGAGCATGGTCAAGGGATGATCGGCTTTGCCGGTGAACTTAACGATCACCAAATCGCTGCCGTCACCAACTATGTGATGCACGATATTGGGCATCGTCAGGTGGACATCAGTGAAGATCGGGTCAAATCATTGCGTGCAGGTGGAGACGCTTCGCCGTTGATGTTGATCTCACGTGTAGGCATGGCGGCTGCGGGAATTGTTGTGGTACTGGGGCTTCTCTGGTTGCGTTTGAGAAGAAAGATCAAACGCTAAGTTTTTGTCCTATGACAAATAGCCAGCGATTGTTAAGATGCGTCTTTACGCTATCTAACAGGAGCTGGCTATGTTTTCAGGTCTTAGTGCGTTCCCGCTGACCCCGGTAAACGCTTCAGGTATTGATGAAAATGCTTTTCTCAGGCTGCTTGCACGATTAACGGCGGCGAAAGTCGATTCACTTGGCGTGTTGGGTTCAACCGGCAGCTACGCCTATTT
This sequence comes from Type-D symbiont of Plautia stali, assembly GCF_001485335.1. Classification (NCBI taxonomy): domain Bacteria; kingdom Pseudomonadati; phylum Pseudomonadota; class Gammaproteobacteria; order Enterobacterales; family Enterobacteriaceae; species Type-D symbiont of Plautia stali. The sequence goes on from NZ_BBOC01000072.1 coordinate 24,139, forward strand.
GACCCGAGCGCAGCGCCAGCAGGTGGCGAAACTGGCTGTAGAACATGCTGATGGCATCCCGGTGATGGTCAGTATCGGTGCAACCAGCACTGATGAGGTATTGCGGCTGGCCGAAGATGCACAGCAAGCGGGCGTTAGCGCCTTACTATTACCTGCGGTTTCCTACCAAAAACTCTCTGATGACGAAGTGTTTGGCATGTTTCATGAGGTGGCACAACATGTCTCGGTGCCAATCTGTGTGTATGACAATCCCGGCACCACCCATACTCTGTTTTCAAATGCGCTTTACGCACGGATAGCCGCGCTTCCTCATATTGCTTCCATCAAAATTCCCGGTGTTCCCGACCAGATGAGTGACGCTTTGCAGCGGGTCAACACGTTGCGTGAACAATTACCGTCGCAGATTAGCATTGGTGTCAGTGGTGATGCCTCTGCGGGCAATGGTCTGATGGCTGGATGTGATCTGTGGTATTCGGTATGCGGCGGTTTATTTCCCAACACGGCATTAGCATTAACGCGAGCGGCACAGGCCGGGGATTTCGTCTCCGTGGCAGCCCAGTCCCGGCGCCTCGAGCCGTTATGGACGCTGTTCCGACAGCACGGTGGCAGCATCCGCGTGATGGCAGCGGCGGCGGCAATTCTCGGTTTGGCAGATGAGAACAATTTACCGCGCCCTTTGCGTGCACTGTCCAGCGAGGATCAACGCGAAGTACAACAGGTGATTGAATCCCTTGCGTTGTCATAGCTGAATTAACTATTAGTGCGATCATAATGATCGCACTAATAGTTAAGATTAATATAGTAAACATGGTTATTATCACTTCCATCGAAGGCGCACAGCCTTCTCATCAAACAAGGAATATGACCATGAAAACTATCAAAGCTATGTCAATCGCTGCTGTTGCCGCTCTTTCACTGATGTCTGCCGCTACCTTCGCTCAAACAGTGACCGCCACTTCTCTGACTCTGGATGGAGCAGAAGCGAAAATTGCTGCTCAGGCTCATCAGCAAAATGAGCAATACAAAATCATTGAAGCGAGCAACGGTAATGTCGTGCACATGACCGCAGAACTGTACAAATAAGTCACGGATGGTTGCATAGGGAAATGCCGGAACAGGCCGCCTTACGGGGCGGCCTGTTCAGTGTTAAAGCGTCAGCGAGAGAGGGCCGCGTCATGAAGCAGAACGATGTAAACATTGACCAGCAAGCAAATGCCGTTGTGAATGCGCTGCGTGCACGACACAGTGCTCACATGCCGCCGATGCGTTTTCATCAGTGGCCACAGTTTATTTCTACTGTACGTGCCCTGATGCTTAAACATGATTAGCTGGATCATGATGATCGCACTAATAGTTAATCATGAAATGATTGCATGAGTTATTATATTTTCATCGAAGGCGCACAGCCTTCACCAACAAACCAAAGGAATATGACCATGAAAACCATTAAAACACTGACCATCGCCGCTGCAGCTGCTCTTTCACTGATGTCTGCTGCAAGTTTTGCACAGAGCATCTCAGTTGAATCTTCAACGCTGGACGGTGCAGAAGCTAAAGTTGCCGCAGTCGCACAGCAGCAGGGCGCGCAGTACAAAATCACCGAAGCTAACACCAACAACCGTGTGCACATGACAGCAGAACTGTACAAATAAGTTCGTTTCAAGCTTCAGCGTTAAGGCCGCCTCCGGGCGGCTTTGCTGTTTCTGACGTTCAGGAATTAAGGCGATTGTTGTGATGCATATCAGTTAAGCGATTGATGATAACGCCGTCTGGAGCCGCACCGGGGCTGGCGGTCCTCGCGCCGCTACGCGGTACCTTCACTTCACTCGTCTGCCTTAACGGACCGGTGCCGA
>NZ_BBOC01000073.1:0-25965 GCF_001485335.1 Type-D symbiont of Plautia stali
GGCTGGCTCCTGGTAGCGCAGCGCGTATTGCCGCTTCGTCATCACCGTCGACAAATTCTGTGGTGATACCAAACCGCTGGCAGAAGCCGCGCAGGAAGCGATAGGTGTCAGGGTAGACGTGATTGACGCATACCACTTTTGCGCCGGGTTGCAGCACGCTGAGGATGGCATTACTGATGGCCGCCATGCCGCTGCCAAAGGCCAGGCACGCTTCTCCGCCTTCTAATGCGGCCACTTTGTCCTGCAATGCTTTGACGGTGGGGTTGTCCACGCGAGAGTAGAGCGGCTGGTCACTCTCTCCACGGAAGCGGGCAATCATGCTGTCGTAGTCACTAAAAGTGAACAGCGATGACTGGTAGATCGGCGGTGTGACCGCACCTTTTTCATGACGTGTATCGTGGGTTAATAGCGTTTGTTGCGAGACAGGCTTATCGCTTTGCATTGATTACATCCTTCATGTCGCGTTCAGTGATATCGAGAATTTGGTGGCAAATGGCGCGCGCAGAGACGTCATCACGCTGGTTGATGGCATTGAATAGTTCACGGTGTAGGGGGAAGGAGTCGGCGAATAGCGCCTGCTCCGGCGGTGATTCGAAAAACGCATGCATGCTGTCATAGACGCCGTTGAGCATTTGCAGCAGGAGAGGGTTGCCTGCCGCGCGGTAGATGCTGGTATGAAAGGCCCAGTCCTGGATGCCTGCCGACCCGATGGCCAGATGCACGCGTTCCATTTCGTCCAGACGCCGTTCGATCTCTTTGAGGTCTTCAGCCGTGGCACGTTGTGCTGCCAGTACGCAGGATTCGGATTCGATGATGCGCCGGACTTCCAGCGCGTGCAGCATGTTGACGGAGTCATTTTTGAATCGCAGCGACAGGAAGCTGTCATTGATGCCGACCTCCGCCTGTAAAAAGGTGCCGCTGCCTTTTTTGCGCAGGATGATGCCTAGCGCTTCCCAGCGTTTGAGCGCCTCACGCACGGTGTTACGGCTTACCCCTAGCTTTTCAGCCAGCACGCGTTCTGGTGGCAAGCGGTTGCCTGGTTGTGCGCCAGATTGCGCCATATAGCGAGTGAGCGCATCGAGGATCAGCGAGTCGCTGCGTGGCGTGGTAATCGGTTGAAGCTCAATCGGTGAATGCATGCCGCCTGCCTTAATTGGTCCAACATCTCTACCAATCTCATAGCAAGCGGTGTGCCATTTATTTTTGTTGTTGAATTAAAGGGTTTTTTTGATGGGTGATAAGTAGGCGATCTGAGTTTTGCTGGTGCAGTGGAGGGGGATTTGCACTGTGGTGGGACAGGGACGGGGTCTCTGAATTTTAAGGGGCTCATTATCAATGGCGGGTAGGCAGTACAGCGGGTACGCAGTCTGGGGCCGCACAGGGGCCGGCGGTCCTCGCGCCGCTACGCGGTGCCTTCACTGCACTCGTCTGCCTTACGGACCGGTGCCGATGGAACATCCATGTTCCAGCGCCACCTTTCGCCCGCGTCCTGCTGGCTCTCCTGGCATACTCTCTCCGTTCAGCGCTGCGGAATGCCTGCCCCTGTGCGGCCCCAGCCTGCTCTTCAGCCTTGGTGCGCATTGTTAGAAACAAACAGGGTTCGCTGGTTGTTCATTAGGTTTGGTGCGTGTTGTCAAAAACACGCAGGGTTAGGCTTAGCTGGCGTCAAAAATGACATACAGCTTACGCATGGTGCTCTCAATAACCCATGTTCCCTCGGTGTTGGCTTCGAAGAAGAATGAATCACCGGGTTTAAAATTGAGCGTGGCCTCACCATCTGGCGTAAATGAGCCGTTGCCGTTGAGAAAATGCATGATTTCGGCCTGTTTTACCGAGCGACGATAGGAGCCGACCGCACATTCGAAGATACCGGTATCGATATCTTCTTTGCCCGGAATCACTTTTTGAATGCCAGACAGAGGAATAGTCCCGCTGCCCGGTAAGCCTTCAACTGTGCCCCAGGGTTCCATTTCTTTAATTGCGGCGGCTTGTTCAATTTTCTGCACTTTCATTACGCTATGTTCCCTGACATTAAGTGAAGAGGATGACCTCAAAGGATGTGACTGCGTAATTCAGAATAAAGAATGGGATTGAGACAGAAATGCATTTATCGCCACGTGGATAACACTTTTGCATCGTTATCCACGTGGCTTAAGCAGAAACTTTCGTCGCAGATTACGACGCGGTTTGGCAGCAAGCGCAGGGCTGTGCGGTGGTATTGCCGAGCACGCGGCGCAGGAAATCTTGCGTGCGTGCTTCCTGTGGTCGCAACAGGACGTTTTCGGCTGCACCTTGCTCAACAATCTGTCCGCTGTGCAGGAAACAGACGCGATCGGCCACTTCACGGGCGAATTGCATTTCATGAGTGACGACAATCATTGTCATCCCTTCGCGCGCCAGATTGCGCATCACTTGCAGCACTTCGCCGACCAGCTCAGGGTCGAGGGCTGAAGTGGGCTCATCAAACAGGATGGCTTTGGGTTGCAGTGCCAGCGTCCGGGCAATCGCCACGCGCTGCTGTTGGCCGCCAGAGAGTTGGGTGGGCCAGGCGTTAATTTTTTCGGCCAGTCCGACCATTGCCAGCAAGTCTTTGGCGCGTTGCTCGGCAACGTTGCGTGACTCGCCGTTAACGTGAATCGGCCCTTCCATCACGTTCTCTAATACGCTGCGGTGCGGGAACAGATTGAACCGTTGAAACACCATGCCGATCTGACGGCGTAGATCATTGATGCTTTTGTGTTTGTTATTCACGCGCTGGCCCAGCACGTTGATCTCGCCACCTTCATAAGTCTCAAGGCCGTTAATGCAGCGCAAAATGGTGGATTTTCCGGAGCCTGAAGGCCCAATCAAACAGACCACCTCACCTTCACTGACGGTAAAACTCACGCCTTTGAGGACTTCGATATGACCAAATTTTTTGTGTACATCGCGTATCTCGATCATCTCAAGCTCCTTTAATCTGGCGCTTTTCCAGCTTTTTAGTCAGCGCCAGCAACGGCATGCACAGCACTAAGTAGAGAAGCGCGACCAGCGTATACACCGTGGTGTTATCGAATGTAGAGGCGGCAATCAGTTGGCCCTGGCGGGTCATTTCGGTGACCGCAATCGTCGAGGCCAGCGCAGAATCTTTCAGCATCATCACCAGGGTGTTGCTGAAGGGGGGCAAGGCAACATGAAATGCCTGCGGCAACACCACGCGGCGCATCGCTTTGCCGAAACCCATTCCCATTGAGCGAGCGGCTTCAAGTTGGCCACGATCCACCGATTCAATGCCTGAACGGAAAATCTCAGCAATATAGGTCGCAAAACAGAAGGCAATGCCAATCACACTGGCCTGAAAAGAGGTGAGGGTGATACCAATATCGGGAAAAACAAAATAGATATAAAACAGCACCACGATCATCGGTAGACCGCGAGTGATATTAATAATGATGGCAACGGGCCAGGAGATTATTTTCCACGGACACATTTTTGCTGCAGCAAAAAGTAAGCCCAAAGGAGTACTGATAATCAGCGACAAAAGGGTGATGTAAATCGTCATTTCAGCCCCTTTCAATAAAAAGGGCAGATAAACGTGGATACTGTTCCAGTCCATCATCTTCTCCTGCGTGGTTGCATCACCGGGCAAAATGGGGTGGTGATTTCATTATAATGAATATCGTTGTTAGCGGATTGCTGTCAATGAATACCCTCATTCGAGAGATAGCGTTTACTTATTATGTCCATATGAACAAGCTATAGATTTGAAATTCAGCGAAATCAAAGGCTTTATCAATAATCTGTGAGGTAAAGCCTTTTCATCAAATAAAACGTTGACAGCATGATGCATATTTTCATTATAGTGAAAAAGAACGCCATCCCTTTCATTGCATACAGGAGTGAGATATGTCGGCTAATCGTACCCGGTTAATGATTCTCAGCCTTGCGGCTGTATTCTGTGCTCATGCCAGTGCGGCAGCATTGACGGCGGGGTCGCCCCCTTCCAGTGCCCCAACCACGTTTCTGAATACGCAGACCGGTAAAATTGAGGGCTTTATGCCGGATGTGGCGGCAGAAGTGGCGAAGCGTGAGCATCTGGATATCAACTATACGGCGATACCGTTTTCAACCCTGATTCAATCGGTGATTGCCGGGAAAATCGACATGATTGTGGCCGGAATGACGCCAACTGAAGAGCGGGCGAAACGCATCACTTTCTCTCAACCAGTGACGGCCTTTGGCGCCGGGTTGGTGGTGCGTGATGACAATAAAAAAGCTTATCACTCCTGGCAGGATGTGAAGGGTGAAGTGGTGGGGACGATGGCAGGAACCGACTACACCCAAAGCCTGATGGCCAGTGGTATCGCTAAAGAGGTGAAGGTGTATGACAGCCCAGCCGATATGACACGGGATCTCTCGCTGGGTCGTATTGCCGCCGGAATGAATGACTATCCGATCCTCAAGGCGCAGGAGAAAGCGGGCGGGTTGAAAGGCATGCATGTGGTGGACGGATATGTGCCGGAGCATGTCTCCCCGATGGCCTTTGGTGTAAAAAAAGGCAACGATGCCTTAATGGCGCAGATTAATAGCGCGCTGACCAGCATGAAAGATGACGGCACGTTGCAGACCATTAAAACCAAATGGGGTATGCCGTAATCTGTTCCGCAAGACAAAAGCGCGTGATGGGTGACAGGGAATGAAAAAAGAACGAATCAGCGATGAAGTAGCCGGAGCGCAGGAAGCGGATATTGGATCGCGCCTGAAACGCATCCGTAAGGCGCGCAATATGACCATTACAGAACTGGCGCTGCTCGCTAATGTCTCCTCGGGTGCGATTAGCCAGATTGAACGCAATCTGACCAATCCAACTGTGCGCGTTCTTGAGCAATTACGGCTGGTACTGAAGGTGCCCCTGACGGCTTTTCTTGAAGAGAGCGAGTCGACACTGCGCGGCGCTGAGCACTATGTTCGTCGCGCCGTGGAGCGCCCGCACTTTAATGTGGGCAAGCGCGGGATATCGAAAGAGATGCTCTCTCCGTCAGGCGATCATGATTTGCAGTTTATGTTCATCAACATACCGTCGGGTGTTCGTTCCGATGAGATGCTGATGGGAAAGGGGGAGAAAGCGGGTCTGGTGATGGAAGGCGAGTTGACGCTGGAGATTGACGGGGATACCGCACTCCTCACGCCGGGTGACAGCTTTCAATTCCAAAGCCACTTGCCTCACAACATTTTTAACCATACCGCCAACGACGCCAGAGTGTTGTGGATTATGCACATCCCCTCTGAACACCATTTATAAATGGCAGGATTAAACAGCATGCGTATCAAGGTTAATGCAGTAGCCGACAGTGAAAGGTTCCCCACCGCCGTGGATGTCATCGTCATTGGCGGCGGTATCATTGGCACCTCCGTCAGCTATGAACTGGCAAAGCAGGGTGTTTCGGTCGCCCTGTTTGAGAAGGGCGTGATCGGCGGAGAACAGTCCGGGCGAAACTGGGGCTGGGTACGTCAGCAAAACCGCGATCTGTATGAATTGCCGATGGCAATACGCAGCCTGCAGCGCTGGGATGCGTTAAGCAGTGAAATCGGTCTTGATTTGGGTTTCAGCCGCCAGGGCATTACTTACGGCACCTTGAGTGAAAGCGATTTGGCGCGCTGGGAAGCATGGGGCAAACAGGCGCAACAAATAGGTTTCGTCAGTCATTTGATGACGGCAAAAGAAGCGCGGGATCGCATTGGTGATAATGCCGCCTGGGTCGGCGGCGTGTGGTCGCCCAGCGATGGCAAAGCGGAACCTTCCATGGCCGCGCCAGCGATTGCCACCGGGGCAAAAAATTTGGGGGCTTCGGTACATCAAAATTGCGCGGTACGGGGTTTGGATATCAGCGGCGGGCGCGTAACGGGCGTCTGGACCGAGCATGGCTTAGTCAAAGCGAATCGGGTGATTTGCTGCGGCGGGGCCTGGAGTTCACGCTTCTGCAAGCAGTACGGCATTGAGATGCCCAGCGCCAATATTCTCGGGACGGCGTTTAAAACCACTGCTGCGCCGGAGGTGATCAAGGGGTGCCTGAGCACCGGCAGTTTATGCATTCGCCGCCGCCAGGACGGCAGCTACACCGTCGCGCTGTCCGGACGTGGACAGATCGATCTGGCACCACAAAACATTCGCTATGCCACCAAGTTCTATCCAATGTATCGCAGTAAAATCGCCAAAAAACTCAAGGTGCGGATAAACGGTTCCTTCTTTAATGGCCCAGAAGCGGCGGGTTCCTGGTCTAACCAGGGTATTTCACCGTTCGAGAAGATTCGCGTGCTGGATCCGGCGCCGGACAACGGCATTTTACAGGAAGCGATGCAGACCCTGGTTCAGCTCTATCCCGAATTGAACGGCATCAAAATCGATCATGCCTGGGGTGGCTGGATCGATACCACACCCGATTTAGTACCGGTTATCGATGAGATGGAGAATGTGCCGGGGCTGTTTATTGCGTCAGGATTCAGCGGTCACGGTTTCGGTATTGGCCCCGGTGCCGGTCTGCTGTGTGCGCAGATGGTAAACAACCAACCGCTGTTCACTGATGCCACACCGTACAGTCTGTCACGCTTTGCCAAAGGCAACGCGATTCGCGAACCGCAGATGATGTGAGATGTAATAAAGCATCGCGGTTCGCATTTAACTCAGTTTTACCCGCAATTTATGCACTGTAGGGGCGGTCTTTAGGCCTAATGATTGTCAGGTAGGCGACTGACGATTACGCCGTCTGGAGTCGCACCGGGGCTGGCGGTCCTCGCGCCGCTACGCGGTACCTTCACTTCACTCATCTGCCTTAACGGAGCGGTGCCGATGGAACATCCATGTTCCAGCGCCACCTTTCGCCCGCGTCCTGCGGGCTCTCCTGGCATACTCGCTCAGCTCAGCGCTGCGGAATGCCAGCCCCGGTGCGGCCCCAGCCAGCTCATTGGCTTCAGTGCGGGTTGTCAAAAAGGGCACGTTGTCTGAGGCCATGACGCCTCTGCTGCCCCCTCAGGGTTATCCGCAGCGCTGAGACTTTTACGTTGGGCCAGTAGCCCCACGCGGGGAGGCGTGGGGCAGTTCGCGGCCGACCATGGATGGTCATCCGCGAACGGTCCGTCCGGCACGACGTGAAAGTCGAAGGTACCGCTTTAGCGGCGCGAGGACGGCCCAGAGGGGGCAGTAGTGGCGGCAGAGCCCGCTCAGAAAAGACAGGCCACTTTATCAATAAGCAGCCTGAGTTCTTTGCTGACAAGCATTGGCCTTAAGGCCGCACAAACTCGCAGCGGGTACGCCAAAGCTCGCCCCTACGTTCAACGGTTGGCCTATACACTTTATTGCTAAACATCCAAACGATGAATCACGTTCACAAATTCATGTACGCCGCTGTTGATCTCGCGCAGGCTGCGTGACAGCACGCTGATTTTGTCCTGCTCGGTGACCACGAACTGCTTCACTTCCTCCAGCTGTTGATCCATTTGCTGAATCAATCGGGCATTGTGCTCCACGACTTGGGTAATTTTCTTTGTGGCGCTGGAGGTCGATGCCGCCAGACGACGGACTTCATCAGCCACCACGCTAAAACCACGTCCTGCTTCACCCGCGCGTGCGGCTTCAATGGCGGCATTCAGCGCCAGAATATTGGTTTGCGAAGCAATCAAGTTAATGGTCTCAACCACTTCATTGATGCTTTTGGCTGATTCATTAAGCTGAATACCAATTTCTGTCGCGGCATTGACCTGCACGGCTACCAACCCGGAGTTGCGGATGGTCTCTTCCAGCACCTCGTTAGCGTTATCAGTGATTTGGGATGTTTGTCCGGAAGTCGTGAGCGCAATATCGGCTACGCGTTTGGCTGCTTCAACACGCGCAGTAATATCGGAGGCGATTTTAATGACTTTATATACTTTGCCATCGGCATCCAGTACCGGGTTATAACTCGCCTCTAACCAAATACGTTCACCGCCCGCTGTTTTGCGTTCAAAGCGTCCAACAAAGTGCTGTCCTTTGCCGATTTTGCGCCAGAAATCAGGGTTTTCACGGTAAAAATTATCAAAACAGAACAGGCGATGATGCTGACCAACTATCGACTTCAGCTCATAACCCATATGCGTCAGAAAGTTGGCGTTAGCCGTGAGGATATGCCCGTCGGGGGTAAATTCAATCACCGCCATTGAGCGGTCAAGCGCGGTTATCACCGCTTCCTTTTGTTCCAGTTCCTGATGACGCGAGGTGATGTCGGAGGCAACTTTAATCACCTTGTACACTTTGCCCTTGTCATCACTGACCGGGAAATAGGTGGCGCTTAAGTAGAAGCGCTGCCGCTGTTTATTGTAGCGTTCAAAAATGCCGGTTACTGACTCGCCGGATGCCAGCGTTTGCCAGAAAGCGTAATAGTCCGAGGATTGGGCATAAGCGGGACTACAGAAAATACGGTGATGCTGCCCCTGAATTTCATGCAGTGTGTAGCCGGTGACGTCAAGAAATTGCTGATTGGCGCTGAGAATTTCGCCAGCAGGCGAAAACTCAATCCATGCCACATGCTGCTTTATCGCATTGATATCCTTGATGAAATCGCCACTTTTATAAAATGGCAGAGAAAGGCTGGATTTCTTCACCCCAAACATGTGTGACCTCAGGCGAGATTATGTCGTTGAACATAATGCGTGCAGCCTACGCCGCGCCGCTGAATTTCCCTAAGCCGAACACTTCATCTGACGACGGTGTTTCTCTGCGCGAACGCAGGCAGGGGTTATTGAGTTATGTTTGCCTGATGTTGTGATAAGCGAACCGACACAGGGTTCGCTTTGGTAAAATCTACTTAATTATCGGCACGTATTCTAGAAGATTTAATTGAAATACATTAAAAAGGCGATCACTTGCCTGACCCAAGATAAGCCAGATTTTTCAACCGATCTTTAGGTGGACGCGAGGCAATAATGCCAAGAATTCCTCCCAAAATCAGTGCCAGTGCGACAATCAGTAAACCGGAATGGTAACTATGGCTCATATCTTTGAGTTTTCCCAACACTGGGGGCAAGCCTAACCCAACAAAATTGGCCACCGTATTGATGAAAGCGATTGATGCCGCGGCGGCCACCCCTGCCAGCTTCTCTGTGGTCACTGCCCAAAAGATCGGCGTCAGGGCAAAATTGAAGCCGACAGTGAGTACCAACAGCACATAGGAGAGCCATAAATTTGAAGAATAGATGGCCGCTGTAAGCGCCAGTCCCGAGAAGATAAGTGGCAGCCCCAAATGCCAGCTGCGCTCTAGCGTTTTGTCTGAATGACGGCCGTTAAAATACATGAAGAGACAAGCCATGATAAAAGGCACGGCGGAGAGTAAACCGATAACGAAATTACTCTGATCTACTGCCATGCTTTTAATAATCAGTGGCATAAAAAGGGTGATGCCAATCGAACCAAACGCCTGCAGGAACCACACCAGGCTAAGCAACAGTACGGTTCTGTCTTTTAATGCATTAAGCCATGAATGGTTTTTACCGATCTCAACGCCATCATTATCTTGTTCAAGACGCTGACGTAACCATGACTTTTGAGTTGAATTCAACCATGGCGCGTGTTCTGGCGAATCGGGGAGGCGAAACAGTACGACACATCCAAGAATGATCGCCGGAATACCTTCCAGCGCAAAGAGCCAACGCCAACCGGCAATATCTGCTAATCCATGCATATTTAGAATCGCGCCCGATATCGGCAGACCAATGATAGAGGCAGCTACCGACCCCATATAAAAAAATGACATGGCACGTGCTCGATTGCTTTTGGGAAACCAGCACGAAATATAATAGATAATGCCGGGTGCAAATCCTGCCTCCGCCATGCCGAGTAAAAATCGCATAACATACAGTTGGTTAGCGCTATTAACAAACGCCATGCCAACACCGACAATTCCCCAAGTGATCATGATTCGCGCAATCCATCGACGTGCGCCCACTTTGGTCATAATCACATTACTGGGGATCTCAAAAAGTATGTAAGAAATATAAAACATCCCAACACCCAGCCCATACATGCTGGTTGAAAGTCCTAAGTCCGCGTTCATTTGTAGGGCAGCAATAGAGATATTGGTTTTATCGAGATTGGCAACGAAATAGCAAATAACGATAAATGGAATAATCTTGCTATTCAGTTGTTTCAGCGTGGAGCTGTACAGATCACTGCTCATATTATCAACCTCAATATTGACTTCAATTTTTTTGGCAGCAGAAAACCTACCCGCAAAGCAGGGAGGAATTCAGGGAATGTTATTATTATTTTAATCGTGTCATTTAATACTGGTGTGGGACTGTGCAATATCAAGTGAAAAGAATATAACGAAGATCATTGTAGTACTAAAAATATCGATTGTACTACAATGTGGATCACAAAACGGACGTCAGGATTTTGAGTTAGGCCGTGATTAAAGACCCGCGCCGCAGGACGCGGGTAAAACGTACTTAACGCAATTGCTGCGCTATCGCGCTGTACATCAAGGCGGCTTCCAGAGGTTGCGCGCTAAATGAAGGCTCCGCTTGTGGCCAGGTTGACCACTGAACGATCACCAGATTCTCGGCGCGATTGACCATGATGACCTGACCATAGATACCCAATGCCCAGAGTGAGTTTTTTAAACCCTGTGCCGGGGTTGGATCGACATCCTGAGCATTCGCAGGTATCGCATTGTTCCACCACTGATAGCCGTAAATGCCTTCAGGATGGGCGGCACTGACAGAGTGTTGTGCCTGCGTCCAGTGAGCTGCATCCCTGACCCAGTGTTCAGGTAGGATCTGCTTGCCATTTGGCAGGCGACCATCGCGCAGGATAAATTCCCCGAAACGCCCCCAGTCATCCAGCGTGGCATTGAAACCATGCGCGCCCACATCGTGTTTTCCTTGCTGGTAAGCATGCCACACGCCATCGCTGGCCATGCCGTTAGGTTGCCACAACGCCTGTTGGAGCCAGGCTGCCAGTGACATGCCCGTGGCGCGCTCCAGTACGTCACCCAGTAACCATGCGCCGCCAGACGAATAAGACCACTGTTCACCTGCTGGATGTGCACGCTTTAAATGCGTGACGATATCGCGAACGCACGCGTAGGTCCCGCTATGGGCTTCGCACTGGGTGAGTTGTGCAAAGTCAGATTTTGGGTTGGTATAATCTTCGTTCCACGCCACGCCAGATGTGTGTTGTATCAACTGCTTAAGGGTCACGCCATCCCATGCCGTCCCCTTTAGTTCGGGTTCGTATTGAGTAACCTTATCATCCAGCGAATGAATTTTTCCCTGTTTGATGGCAATCCCCACCAGGGTGGAGACCACAGATTTGCCCACTGAGCGTGACGTCCACAATGTAGAATCTGTGTTCCCTGCGGCAAAATATTTGTAAGCCACTTTGCCATTCTTTAGCACCAGCATCCCGGCAACGTTCTGACGCGTGAGGTAATCAGCAAGATGATAGCGATTACCTTTGACCTGATAACTGGCGTCAATGAGTTTTTTAGGGGCTGGTGCGAGAGGGGTTGAAGCCCCGTGATGAAAGACATCACCAGCGTAATTGCGATAGTCATTGCGGAAGCCCACGACGCGATCTGTTTGATTCCAGTTAAGCATCTCGCGGGGGGAAGGCAGTTGATGATCAAAAGGAGTCGGGCAGACGCTTAATACCACGCCACCGCAGTCGGCAGCGGCCGTGGCATAGCTGCAAGCAGCCAGGGAAACAGAGAGCAATAGGGGGTTGAACACGTTGCGTGGTTTCATAAAAATGCCTTAATAATGGAGTTGTTGGTGCGGCGAGTATAGAAATCTGCGGGCTCAGGTTAAAATCACCGCATGGGGGAATTTCCCCCCTAAAAACAGTGACGGATTGCTCATGAATGCGCTGAATTACTCTTTTTCACAGATTGAAGCCTTCGCTGCAGTCGCGGAGTTCGGCACGGTATCGCGTGCCGCTGAAAAGTTGGGGAAAGACCGAACCACAGTGCGGGATTTGCTTGATTATCTTGAAGATGCGCTGGGTTATACATTGTTCGTGCGTGAAGGACGCAAATTGTCACTGACGCCAAAGGGCGAACAACTGCATCGCCAGGCGCATCTGTTAGTGCGTCAGGCCCATGCCTTCGAAGCATTCGCTCGTACCTTGCCTGAACCACGTACTCAGCAAATCACACTGGTATACGATCCCTTTGTTCCTCGGGCATTTCTACATGCACTGATTAGCGAAAGCCGTGCAGCACAGGTACGGTTGAGTCTTTGGTGTGCCTCGCGGGCTGAAGCGGAGGAGGCGCTCAAATCGGGTAAGGCCGATTTGGCGATTTGTCAGGCAGTGAATCGTACGCTGGGCAACCAGCTGGAGTGGCGGGCTCTAGGATCTATTGCATTGAACTTCTACGCAGCAAAAAGCTTGTTTGCCGATCACACTGAACCTTTAACCCTGCTCAATTTGGCGCTTGAGCCGCAACTGGTGATGCACGCGCATGCTGATGAGCAAATTACCCAGCGCCTGCAAATTTCGGGACTGTCACTGTTCATTAACGAACGCAGTATGCTGCAGAACATGATGGAGCAGGGGGAAGGTTGGGGTTTTTTACCCACACATTTTCAGGCGCACACATGGCAACAGGTTCAGGAGCTGAACACCGAGGTCGGCCATCAAGGACTGAATATCACGCTGGTATCACTCTGGGCTCCGGGCGCCACGAAACACGCTTTACTTCGTCATACACTCGTTAATCTTCAACAGGTTTGGGACCGCGCCGTAAACAACGAGGATATGTTACCTAAGTCAAATTAAGCGTATTTGGCTGCGATTTTTGTCTCCTGCCACTGGTTTTACCTCTTCCTTATAACTACACCTTAAACGTCCTTGTTTGCTGCATGCCATCAATTTGAGTGGGGTTCCCGACTCTGAAGGCATGCCTCTTTATTCTAATTTTGCATCGTTGATGCGACCTTGCGGGCGTGCGTTGCTGCGGAACAATGCGCACGGCCACTCTTAAGCGATCAGGGGTTAGCTTCTGATCCATCATGGAGTTGATGATGAAAAACCGTAGATACGCGTTATCGGCTGCCGCTGTGGCCGTGGCACTGATTGCCAGCCCCGCGTCACATGCCTGGGATAGTCTAACCGTCTTTGGCGACAGCCTGAGTGATAGTGGCAACATCGGCCGCTTCACCGCCGATGGGTCACAACATCCCCTGTATGATGAAATCCTCGCGGCACATTTGGGTGAAAATCTGCAGGCGTCGAAGCTGGGCGGCAGTAACTATGCACAAGGTGGCGCGGTCGCGGTGCCTGAACTTGACCCTCAACTCAACACCCAGGATCAACTCGCCGCCTATCTGCAATCCACCGGCGGGCGAGCGGACAGTAATGGTTTGTATATTCACTGGGTCGGTGCCAATGACATTGCAGCTGCTGTAACCAATCCGCTGACCGCAACTGAAACCATCAGCAACAGTGCCGTGTCGGCAGCCGCGCAGGTGGAAACCTTGCTGAATGCGGGTGCGGGGGCGGTAATTGTGCCAAACGTCCCGCAACTGGGCTTGACGCCCTATATGGTTCAGTTGGTGTTAAGCACCTTGGGGAACGCTGCCACCGTGGCAGCTTTTCAGTCACTGGACAGTGCGGCGACCCCGGATGCAGCAGCACGTGAACAGGCGGTCAAAGATGCGTTTAACGTGGCGGCGGGCCAAGTCTCTACGATTCCAGCAGTGCGTGACGCGTTGGCGCAGCAGTTGTATAGCGCGTGGCAGGCGCTGAGTACCCAGGTAACGGCGTTATCCGACGGCTATAACCAGCAGGAAGAGGCGCAACTGGCCGCGTTGAAAGGCAATATTGTGCGCGTCGATATTGCCGGATTGTTCAATGAGGTCATTGCCAATCCCGTTCAGTACGGTTTGAGTAATACTATCGGTATCGAATGTCCGGTGGGCACTTCAGCGGATGCGTGTCAGTCATCCGATGCCGGTTTCAGCACTGCGCAAAATTATCTGTTTGCCGACCGACTGCATCCCAGCCCGGCAGTGCATGCGATGCTGGCCGACTATATCCAGTCGATTCTTGACGCCCCGGCACAGGTTGCGGCGCTGTCGCAGTCTACGTTGATGATGGCGCGTGATATGCACAATACACTGGATGGTCATCTGCAACAGCAACGTCGCAATCCCGCCAGCAGCGGACAGTTCACCGTATTCGGCGGCTACGCCGGGCAACATGTTGATTATCAAGGTGATAGCTGGCGAGACGGAGATGCAAACACCACTAATCTGACATTAGGGATTGGCTATCAGCTGACCGATAACTGGCAAACCGGCCTGCTGTTTTCCAACAGCAATCAACGGATGAATCCGTCGTCTAAATACGATTACAAGCTGCGCGGTAATCTGGTCGCGCTTTATAGTCAGTTAACGGTATTCGATCAGGGTTGGGTCAATGCCGATTTGCACTATGCCGATCTCGATTTTGACAGCATTGAGCGCAAGATCACCATTGGCCCAGCCACGCGCGAGGAGCAGGGCAACAGCAGTGGTAAACTGCTGGGGATGCGGGTGCAAACCGGTTGGGATCTGCCATTAGGCACGTATATCACCACCGGACCGGTTGCCAGCTATGCACTGGATTATGGTCGTGTGGGCGGTTACAGCGAAAAGGGCAACAGCAGTACTTCTATGCGATTCTCCGACCAAACGCTGCACTCACAGATTGGTGCGGTTGGCTGGCGTATCGATAGCCAGCAGTGGGTAGTGAATCCCTGGGCGCAGGTGACCTACAACCACCAGTTTGGTGATACCGAATCCACTGTGCGTGCCGGACTGAAATCCACCCAGACATCATTCTCGCGTGCGATAGCAGAAGGGGATAAAAACTGGCTGGATCTGGCGGTGGGGGCCAATGTGCCGTTGGGCGACACGGTTAACGCATTCGCAGGCGTTTCCACCGTTGCCAGTAACAATGATTATCACCAGGTCACCTGGAACCTCGGGGTAAACGCCACGTTCTGACAGTCAGTGCCAGCCATCAGATTGCGGGTGCGCGATTCGCTTTATCGCCGCTTATTGATGAGTGAATGAATCAATAAGCGGCTCAAGACTTCTCATGCTAATAGCCCGGCGCAAAGATGATTATCGAGCCGCCATTAGCCATAATTTCACTGCGATTTATCTGTAAAATATCAAACTGCCGCTGCGCTTTTATTGTGCAATCATTGTCTTGTCCCGCCACCATTCCCATGCTGATTTTTTCTCCTCCAGTTAACCTGGTACACATCAACACATTAACTATCAGCTACTTATACTCCATGGGTGCAGTTATTTTCTCTTAACATTTAAGGGGTACACCATGGCTTCGACATCGCAAAATACCATTGCAGCGACAACCGCACCGGTTATTCAAGTCAGCGACATCGCCACATTAAAAACTACCGAGCCTTCCACCGGAGGGGAGTTGGCTACCGTGCTGGAATATACCAAAGGCACCAAAATGGGCGGTGGGGTGTTCGTTTATGACGCCAAAGATACCACTAGCGTGGATGACGGTGGCTTAGTGATTATTGGCCCCAACAATAAACGCTGGAAGCGCGTCATCCTCGACTACAACTCGGTCACGGTAGTGGATTTTGGGGCTGTCGCGGATGGTAAAACCGATTGTGTGGATGCCGTAAAACGCATGTTTACCTGGTCGCAGCGGGTGCTGCCATCAGCAGGCATACGCTTTACTGCCGGGGTGTTTAGCATGTCTACCTTTGATATCTCCGCAACCGAGGTTAACCGTTTTAAAGTCGCAGGTGCATTGGTTAACTTTGGTTATTTCCCTACCACCACGCTGGTGTTCAATTGGAACACCACGCCGCGAGGATTGCACTTCTTCAAGGTGAAAGCGCGTTACGCAGAGATTTCGGGTTTTGTGGTTAAAGGCATGAGTTCTAACAGTGGTGGTGATGGTGGCACTGCCTTCAACCAAGTGGGCTTTTACGCCAATATCATCACCGGCGGTCAGTTTTTGCGCGTGAGCAGTATGGAGTTTCGCTATCTGGGCGGGCGTGCACTGGATCTGATTGATACGCTGGATTGTAAAATCGATCAGTTTTATTCACGAGGTTGCCAGGACAGCATTGTATACGCACGTTGGTCCGATCAGGTACAGGGTGCATGGGATCATTGCACAGCGATAGAACTCTCCAACTTTAATTTACAGGGCGGCACCAGCAAACCCGTGCTCGATTTACCGCGCTGTACACAATCGTTTATTAACAATGGCTGGATAGAGCACTCAGATTATGCAGGGGATCTCACTAATGGCCAGTGGGTGATTGAAGGACTAGCCATCGAATCGACTGCCAATCCACTCAAATTAGGTTATTGCCGAGCGTTAATCATCCAGAAAAGTATTCATAACCAAAGCGCCGGTTTTGACTATAGCACCGAAGGCATTGAGCCTTGGACGCTGATTTCTGAGGGCGACCGAGGGGTAATGGAAATATCAGATTGGGGGGCGGTTATTCAAGGTTCCCTCAATTACGATTACATCACCTCGCAACACCATATGGATAACCGAACGGATAAAGCTAAGTGGTTTTATATCGGGGATTTTAATTTTTCTGACGAAGGTACACAAATTCATGTGTGTGTTGTGGGAACTTCGCAAATTTTATCACAAAGTGAAACTCAGACTGATTACAGTTACCGCTCTCCTGAAGGCTGTGCGAACATCTATCTTCAATGTCGTAACAATGCGAACACTATCGGTAGCTGGTATGGTGAGGGTTCTTGCCCCGTTGCCAAGGTGCATATTGAAGGTGGAGCCACTCATACTAAACTGTATGTGAAACTGAATCCTTACACCGGTTTTGCCACGGCGCAAGTGGAGACCAACGGCAAGGATCGATACCAGTCAGGCCTGTGTTTTATTTTTCGTAAAGGTTTTACTGTGTGTTCTGATGCGGATGGTCAAAAATTTGATGCCGCCCCGGTCGTGGCTTTTGAACAACACTGGATCGGCAATGCTCAGGTAGGTTTTGGTTATAACGATAATAAACAGCTACTGCTGCGTGGACCAGTATTTGAAAAATCCGTTGAGTATGAACCAGGAAAATGGCGTACGCGACGCTTTGTCAAAATATGGATAAATGGTAAGGAGCAATCAATAGAATATTTAAGCGCTACCGATCCATTTTAAAAAAAGAGCCAGCAAAGGGTATCTGCTGGCTCCGTTGTCCGCAGATTTAAAAATCGTACTGCAAACTCAAACGGTTCTGCCAGAAGTGAGAGTCATACAACGGTGATGTCTGCACCCCAGCGAAATCGGTCAGGCTCAGGCCTTTCAACACACCGCTGAACGCCCAGGTAAAGTACACCAGGTATTCCGACTGATTAATGCTCGCCGACTGTGCCGAGGGTTTCAGATCCATAAACGAATATTGCGTACCCAACGACAGGTTTTCATTCAGCACGTAATTGAGGTTGGTCATATAGGCATTGCCGCTGCCCAAATCTTGCGTGCTGGTGAAGAACGGCTGCGCGAAATAGGGGCCGGATGAACTGTTGTGCGCATACGGCACCACCAGTGAACCATTGCCCCAGCTGTTAGGGCTGGCGGCGATGTGATCATAGCCAAGCTTCCAGCTCAGAGCGGGTGTGAAGGTCAGTGCCAGTTGCGCACCGTAGGAGGTGCTGTTTACCTCTCCGGCCAGCGCCTTGCCTAAGCTGGTGCCGCGAATAAACTGCACTGCCACATCCGGCTGGAACAGTGTGTCCTGCCACTGCAAATGGCTTTCGCCGTAGACGACGCGGGAATAGTCAGCGTATTCCTGATACCACAGTTGTCCAGTGAGCTTTTTATTATCCCACTGTGTGCCGCGTCCGCCGCCTATCGCCCACATGCCGTTGGTGCGTTCATCGATATCGGTATACGCCGTGGTATCCAGGAACTGGTCATCGCCCCAAGGCTTATAACGCCACACTTTGGTTGCATGTAGATAATTGGTGCTGTCGCCGTAATTGGCATCGACGCCACGGAACAGAATGGGCGTAATACGCCAGTCGTAGTCACCGACAAAAGGAATATTGATACGTTGATCGCCCGCAGTGATTTTGAAATCATCTTGCTGCCAGCTTAAATAGGCCTCACCAACATTGGTTTGATTGTCACCAATATCACTGATGGTATGCGCTTCATCAGGATGATCAATGCCGCGTAAAAAGATGGCGCTGACGCCCGCACGGAATCCATATACCGGCGCGGTTTCATATTTCACGCTGCCACCATAGCTGGCGGTATCCTGGTTAAAACCTTTTGAGAAATAGGCGTTGTGCGTGGAGTAATACAGCGTACGTAAACTGCCGCTCACGGTGCCGCAGGTGAAAATATCGGTGAAGCTATTCACGCCACTGGCATCGTACTGGCAGTTGCTAATATTGCTCTGTGTCGCTGCCAGTACCGCAGGCGCGAAGGGGAAAAACAGCGCAATCAAACCCACACTTTTTAGTGCTCTCATTGCATGATCCCTAAATAGATAGACCTGTCTGAATAAAGCAAAGCGCGGCCATCTGTGTGAGATAATCACCCAGTGGTCGGCCTTGCCGTAAATAACAAATAGAAAACTAATTGACGCCCGAAATATGCACTTCCGGTAACGTTTCACGCACTTCCCAGCCGCGCAATTTGCCAGGGTTTAATAAATTGTGTGGATCGCAGGCGCGTTTCATCGCCACCACATCGGCACGCACCATCCCTTGCTTACCATCTTCAATATGGATGACGTGGGGGTTATTGATTTTGACGCCATGGCTACGGTAAATATCCATAATGGCATTTAACCGCTCTTCAGTGCTGTAACGCACCAATGGCAGGCCACTACAGGTGAGGGTACCGTTCATATCACGTAAGAACTCTATATGTGACATCACCTCATCGGAGAGTTGTGACTCCATATCCATCACCTGCTGGTGGTAATTATCTGCGGCATAGGCGGTTTGCAGATAAGTCAGAGTTTTGTCGATCTTAAGTGCCTGCAGGGTGGTGTGGTTCCAGCAATATTCAA
This sequence comes from Type-D symbiont of Plautia stali, assembly GCF_001485335.1. Classification (NCBI taxonomy): domain Bacteria; kingdom Pseudomonadati; phylum Pseudomonadota; class Gammaproteobacteria; order Enterobacterales; family Enterobacteriaceae; species Type-D symbiont of Plautia stali. The sequence goes on from NZ_BBOC01000073.1 coordinate 19,035, forward strand.
TTAATGAATGACCGCTATTTTCCCCTTCAGCGTAGCGCAGCGCACTGCGCCCTGCGTGATGCGTTAACAGGCTTGGCAGGAGTGCATCGCTTTCGCGACCGACCACCGATATCACCCCATGTTGACCGGCTACCTGAGCGTCGGCTAAATCACTGAAGTAATCCAGTACCGGTGCGGCAAATACCGCGATTTGGCGTTTTATCAATCCTGGCGAACGGGCGAGGGCATCGGCGAACGCCATCGCGGAGGCGAAATTGCTAAAGGTATCCAGGCGTTCAATCCAGTCGTGACGCGGGGCCAGCGCCAGCTCAATTTCCAGCACGATGCCGTTACTGCCATAAGCATGATGCAGCAGCAACGCATCCGGTGCTTGCAACGTGATGATGCGCGGCGTCTCTTCCATGGTCATCATCCGCACGGATAACACGTTACCGGGTGCAGCCAGCGGGCCGTAATTAATCGACCCCACGCCGCCAAAACCACCACCAAACAGGCCACCCAACGTGGCGAGTTTCCAGGTGGATGGCATGCAGCGCAGTTCCCAGCCATACGGCCGGGTGTGTGCTTCGAGATCGCCCAGTCGAATGCCAGCTTGCGCACGCACTGTCCCGGTACCCATCGCAGTGACGGCATTTAAACGCGTCATATCAACCATCACCCCGCCATCCAGTGGAATCAGCTGACCGTAATTTCCCGTACCGCCGCCGCGCAGGTTAAGCGGGATGCGTGCTTTCGCGCAGGCAGCCACCACGGCGCTGAGTTCATTTTCGTCACGCGGACGCACTGCCAACTCGGCAAACTTCTCTTCAAGTTGCGGTTTCAGCACCGGGCTGAACCAGTGAAAATCACGCGACAGGCGTTTGACCTTTGGCGCCTCTTTGATCCAGTCGAGTTCAGGCAACGCCGCGACCAGCGCCGCCAGTGCAGACTGGCGATCGATATTAGACATGTTGAGTTCCTATCACTATTGGGCGTGTGGGGCGGCCTTCATGCCGCCCGCTGGGATGAATTAACTCGGGCTCAGTTCGCTCTCATGCCATGCCGCCAGCACGCGGCGTGTTAGCCATGACATCAAGGCAAACAGCAGGAAACCCGCCAGGGAGATCAGCAGCAGCGCTGCAAACATCAGCGGAATATTCAGCTGATAGCCCGCTTGTAAAATCTGGTAGGCCAGGCCGGTATCGGTGCCACCGGTTCCCGCCACGAATTCTGCGACCACCGCACCAATCAGCGACAAGCCGCTGGAGATGCGCAGCGCGCCAAAGAAATAGGGCAAAGCGGAGGGGACGCGCAGACGTAACAGAATTTGCAGGCGTGATGCATGGTTTAATTTGAAGTAACTCAGTAAACCTGGCGAAACACTCCGTAGACCCTGTGTAGTGTTGGAGATGATCGGGAATACCGCCATCAGCGTGGCACACACCACCAGCGACATCGTGGTGTCTTTCACCCAGATAATAATCAGCGGTGCGATGGCCACAATCGGCGTGACTTGCAGAAACACAATATAGGGAAATAATGCGGTCTCAATAAAACGGTTTTGTACCAGCAAAAACGCAATGATGGAGCCGATGATGATCGCCAGCACAAACGAGATCACGGTGATTTTCAAGGTGTAGAGCAACGACATAAATAACGCAGGGAAGTTCTGTACCAGGCTTTGCGCGACGACGACCGGTGAAGGAACCAGGAACGCAGGGACCTTAAACGCGGTAACGAGGAACTGCCACAGCAGCAGCATCGCTACGGCGACAATGGCCGGAAATAACCACTGCTGGAATTTGAGACTGGCGGCGAGCGGTTTCATTATTTGCTCTCCTGGCTGGCAGCGAATAAGCCGCGCTGCAACTGTTGTGCATACTGGGTGAACGGTTGACTGACGCGGAATTCGTCATCTCGCGGCATACTGGTTTCAATGCGGATATCGTCCACTACCCGCCCGGGACGCGCCGCCATCATGATCACCCGTTGTGACAGAAACACGGCTTCCTGTATCGAGTGCGTCACGAACACCACCGTGAGTTTTTGCTCCTGCCACAAATCGAGCAGATCGCTGTCCAGTTTGTTGCGGGTAATCTCATCCAGCGCGCCAAAAGGCTCATCCATGAGCAGCACTTTGGGGCGCGTCACCAAACCACGGGCAATTGAGACACGCATCTGCATGCCACCTGAGAGTTCACGCGGTAATACGTGACCAAACTGGCCGAGGCCAACCAGTTCCAGAATTTCACTCACCCGCGTATCGGCTTCGGCACGAGGCACGCCAGCCAAATCCAACGGCAATCTGACGTTTTTGTGCACGTTGTTCCACGGCATCAGCGTGGCTTCCTGAAACACGAAGGAGAGCGGCAGATCGCGCTGATTCTCACGACGATCGCGACGGAACAGCATCAATTTGCCATCGGTCGGCTCAATCAATCCGGCAATCATTTTCAGCAGAGTACTTTTGCCGCACCCTGACGGTCCCAGCAGGGAAACAAACTCGCCCTGTCGGATGGTGAGATCCACAGGCAGCAATGCCCGTGTGCCATTGGGATAAATTTTCTCTGCTGATAACACCTCAATCGCTGGTGGTGCCGCAGGCAGCGGCACCGGTTGTCCATCGTGGTTCATCAGCGTGAGTTTGCTGGCGGTGTTCATGGCATGACCTTGACGTCTTTAATGAACTGCAGCGTATAACTGCCTTCAAACGGCACTTTGGCGGGATCGATCAGTTTGTTATCCACCAGCAGTTGCCAGGTCTGTTTCAGGCGCGGCTCGGTGATAATCCCGATACCCGCCGTTTGCGCATCACCGCCGGTCAGCATCTGGTATTTCTTCATCTGAGCGATACCAAAAGCAATCTGCTCATCGCTCATCTGCGGGTTCTCTTTCTTGATCAGAACGTTACCGGCGCTTGGGTCCTGCAGATAGTTTTTCCAGCCCTGCATTGAGGCTTTAACAAAGGCGGCGACCGCTTGCGGACGCTTTTCGATGGTCGATTTCATGCAAACGATGCTGTTGCCATAAGGCGGGTAGCCCCAGTCGCTGATTGGATACACGTTGGCTTGTGCATTGGCTTTTTGCACCGCAAAGGGCTCAGAGGTGATGTAGCCCTGCTGTACCAGCGTTTTGTCTGCGAGGAACGGCTGGATACTGAAGGTGTAGGGACGGACGCGCGCGTTTTTCAGGTTCAATGCACTCTGCGCCCACGGCCAGTAGGAGGTGTAGGCTTCCGCCGCCAGCAGGAAGGTTTTACCCTGCAAGTCGGCTTTGTCCTTCACGTCAGGATGGGTGAGAAACGCAATCGCTGAATGCTGGAAAGTGGTGGCAACGGGCACGGCTTCGACACCTTGCTGCCAGGATTCCAGCGCCTGCATGTTGTCGCTGATGATACAGTCCGCTTGGCCGGCTGCCATCAACTGCATGGTATGCACCTGTGGGCCCCCCATTTTGATGGTGACGTCCAGCCCTGCATCTTTATACAGATTTTGCGCCAACGCCTGGTAGAAGCCACCATGCTCTGCCTGGGCATACCAGTTCGTCATGAAGGTGAAGGGCTCAGCCGCCATACTCTGGGCCGACAGTGCCAGCGAAAGTGCGGCAACCATGCTCAATTTTTATTCATTGTTAATCCCCGTTTAGCGCGGTTGTAATAGTGATGCTGCGTCGTTGTGGTCTAACACTTTGCCCTGCCAGTGGCCGGTGCCCCATGCGGGTTCAGCGCGGGTTACCCAGCTCATTTGATGCACTTCTGTGATGACCTGCGCCCAGCTTTCTGCCAGCGAATCGAGGATCGCCGCGCCCTGTTCCGGCGTAGAGGGCAGTGGATCACCAATTATGCCGCTCGGGCCAAAATCATAGGAGGCCCATGCCGCCATCGGTTTGTTGGTGGAGAGCGTTGGGCAAGGGAATTCCGGGGGATAGTTCGCCACCGCTTTGCTCATCTGCACGGTATCCGGAGCCAAGGCCATCATCAGCGCGGTTTCAGCATGACCGGCATGCATCGCCATTTGACGCTCTTTGTCGTCCATAAAGCTTTCAGCGCAGTTCGGCACTTTGAAGGTGTCCTGCATGATGATGATCATGTCACCGTGGCGCAGACGCAATTCACGCGCGGCCATCTGCAACGGCTGCGGTTGCCCGCCGTGACCGTTCACCATCAGGAATTTACGGAATCCGGCGCGGTACAGCGATTCGCCAATTTCCAGAATGGTGTGCAGCAAGGTTTCACCGGTCAGCGTCAGCGTGCCGGGAAAGTGCAAGTGCTCATCGGATTTGCCATAGGTGATGGGCGGAATGGCGTACGCCGGGATCTCTGCCGGTAAGCGTGCCAAGGCATGACCGACTACACCGGAGGCGATCACGCTGTCTACTGCACACGGCAGATGCGGACCGTGCTGCTCAATCGCGCCTGTCGGCAGTACGATCACCGTGTTGGCTTTATCGTCCAGCGTGGCAATGTCCGTCCAGCTCAGATACGGCAAAAAGCGGTTTGCCGGAATATAACCATGCAACATACTGTTTCCTCGTGTTATTGCGGCAACCACGCCGTGGCTTCAACTTCGATTAACACATCCGGACTCGGCAGCATTTCACTGACCTGAACCACGGTGGAGACCGGCGGTTCGTCGGGGAAGAACTGCTTACGCACCCGGCTGTAATGGGGGAAATGGTCCAGATTGCGGAAGTACTGCACCAGTTTGAACACATCACTCATCTGCCCGCCTGCGCTTTCAATGGTGGTGCGGATGCTCTCCAGCACATACCAGCTCTGCGCCAGAATCGGGCCTTCTTTAATGTCCGTGGAAAATTCACCGGTGCGCCCTAACAACAGCTGCGCGGCTTCCGGGATATCGCCGTAACCGCGCACGATGGTGGCGGTTTGCGGGTTCACCGGGATGATGCCGGAGAGAAAAATAAAGTCGCCGACGCGTCGCCACGCCGCATATTTCGCCAGCGGTTTGCCCGCTCCTGCATCAAGCGTCATTTGTATCGTCTCCATAACGCACGCCCTGTTTAAGCCGATAGCGCTGGCGTTGGCGCAGCGGCCAGCTTGCAGTATCGGCATGCGGAAAGATCACTAAATCGTTGTGATAAAAAGCGTCGGCCTGGCAGATAAGCTGCGAGGCCTCATCAAAAGCAGCGTCCAACTGGAGGCTGATAAGACCGCTAAACAGGGTGTCGAGCGGGTCGTAGCTGCCGAATGGGCAGAAGGCGTCCTGGACGTTATCAGCGCCAAGTAGCAGCGGAATACCGCGCGCTTGCGCCTCTTTCACCAGCGTTAATCCGCGCTGGCGTGGTGTGCGGCCCGGCACTGCATCCTGCAACAGCAAATTGGTCAGCGGCAGGGCGATCAGCGTGACGCGCTGCTGTGCCAGCAGATCGAGGATCTGGAGCGCATCCTCCTGTTGTGATAATGCGCAGCTGTGGCTACAGGTGATGCGCCCACTGAAAGTGTGGTGTTGCAGATAGTTCGCCAGCCAGCGCATGCCTTGCGCATCCGCATTAAGTTCTTCGTCAATGTGCAGATCGATATCCAGTTGCCACTGTTCTGCCGCCTGCATCAGATGGGTAAAGGCTTGAGCATCCCAGTTGCTGGTATGAATAAACCCACCGAGTAGCGCACCCGGACCACTCACCGCCACCTGAGCCGCGATATGTTGGGCATCCTCCGCATGAGCGAAGAAGCTCAACGGTGCCAGCGCCACGCGTTCGATGCGACACAGCGGATGGTACAAATCAGCGATCACCTGCCACGCCAGCGGCGCATCCGTTGTGAACCAGTCAACATGGGTGCGCAGCAAGCCAACGCCACTTTCTGCCGCCCACTGCAAAGCCTGGCTGGCTCGTTGATGAAGATCTTCCTGGTTCCAGTGCACCCGGTCCTGATGCATAGCGGCAATCGCCGCCAGCAGCCCCGGCTGTTGGGCGGGACTGCGCTGGATGGTGAAAGTTTTATCCAGATGCGCATGCGGTTCGATAAGTGCGGGCAGCACTAACGCGCCCTTGAGCGGCAGATAATCCGCATGAGGTTGTATATCTGGCTCGAATTGCAGCCCGTCAGCATGAAAATGGAGGGTCGCCAGTTGCGGCTGGTTGCCGCTCATTGGCCAGTTGTCTGGCAATAACCAACGAGGTAAGCGCGCCCCGGTAGCGCCTGGATAGCGATTCATAGATCGAGCACCAAAAGGGGGGAGTGCGCACGTGAGCAGCACAGCACGATGCAATCATTGGCGGCGCGCTCTTTCTGGCTCAACACTTCATCACGGTGATCGAGTGCGCCAGAGACCACACCCGTTATGCACGCACCGCACATTCCTTGTTCACATGACAGCTCAATCTCGATGCCCGCGGCTTCCAGCACCTCAGCGATGCTCTGTGTTTTGCCGACAGTGAAGCGTGCGCCCGAAGAGGCGATTTCGACCTCAAAGCTGTCACCCGTGGTGGTCTGAGTGCTCTCGGATTTAAAACGCTCACTGTGCAATTGCTCTGGCTGCCAACCGTATTGCAGCGCCAGCTGCTGAAGGTGATCCATGAAACCTGCCGGGCCACAGGCCACCAGTGCGCTGTGTTCAGGTCTCTTCAGGTCATGCGGGATTTGGTGCCGTAAACTGTCGCTTTCACTGCTGTAATGGATGATCACGTGATCGCCAAGCTGTGCCAACCGATCATTAAAGGCCAGCTCATCATGACGCTTGAGGTAGATATGCAACTGGAAATTCGCTTGCTTAAGGGCGAGCGCCTCCGCCATCACCAGCAGGGGCGTGAGGCCGATGCCGGCGGCGAACAACAGGGTACGAGGCGCATCCGGTAGCGGAAAATGATTACGTGGCGCGGAAATCGTCAGCTTCTCCCCGACGTTAAGTGCCTGATGCAGCCAGCGCGATCCTCCCGTTGAGGCCTGATCCAGACGCACGCAGATTTGGTAGTTTCTGCTTCGGCTGTTGAA
>NZ_BBOC01000074.1:0-25916 GCF_001485335.1 Type-D symbiont of Plautia stali
ATCTGGCGGAAGTTCTTATCGAAGCTTCCTGTCAACACCGCACTTCGTAAACCGTTGTGCCGTCTCGATGGATGCGCATTATAGGGAGTTGTTCGCAGCGCGCAACCGCTAAATTCAATAAAAACAACTGTTCGCTGCATTCCACAGCAAAACCCCGCCTTATACCCACTTACACACAATGTTATCCACATTCATCGACACAACTGAATTTAGGCGAGCATCACGCAAACGTTTTCGCTACAATGCCCGGCGACGTCAAGGATGCCCCTTTTGGGGCGTTACATGAAGCAAGTGTTCTCTTCTATATAGAAAGAAACGCTAAGCTTGATGTAACGCTCTTCTTTATGCGAAACAAAGCCAAGGGATAAAACCACCATGCAACAACGTCGTCCTGTACGCCGCGCGCTACTCAGTGTCTCTGATAAAGCCGGCATCCTCGAATTTGCTCAGGCACTCTCCAGCCGTGGTGTTGAGCTGCTCTCCACAGGTGGCACTGCTCGCCTGCTGGCAGATGCGGGCCTGCCCGTTACTGAAGTTTCTGACTACACCGGTTTCCCGGAAATGATGGATGGACGCGTCAAAACGCTGCACCCGAAAGTGCATGGCGGCATTTTAGGCCGTCGCGGCACCGACGATGCGATCATGTCCGAACATGCTATCAGCCCAATCGACATGGTTGTCGTCAACCTTTACCCCTTCGCCCAGACCGTTGCTAAAGCGGGTTGCACCCTGGAAGACGCCGTAGAGAACATCGATATCGGTGGTCCAACTATGGTGCGCTCCGCGGCGAAGAACCATAAAGATGTCGCGATTGTGGTGAAGAGCAGCGACTACGAGGCCATCATTGCCGAGCTGGATGCTAACGAAAACTCTCTGACACTGGGCACCCGTTTTGATCTGGCTATCAAAGCGTTCGAACACACCGCCGCTTACGACAGCATGATTGCTAACTACTTCGGTTGCCTGGTCCCGGCTTATCACAGCGACAGCAAAGAACCAGCCGGCCGTTTCCCGCGCACCATGAACCTAAACTTCATCAAGAAGCAGGACATGCGTTACGGTGAGAATAGCCATCAGGATGCGGCTTTCTATATAGAAGAGAATGTAGCGGAAGCTTCCGTAGCTACAGCAGAACAAGTTCAGGGTAAAGCGCTCTCCTATAACAACATCGCGGATACCGATGCTGCGCTGGAATGCGTTAAAGAGTTCGACGAACCTACTTGTGTCATCGTGAAACATGCGAACCCATGCGGCGTTGCCGTAGGTGGTTCCATTCTTGATGCATACGAGCGCGCCTACAAAACAGACCCAACGTCAGCCTTCGGCGGCATCATCGCTTTCAACCGCGAGCTGGATGAAGCCACCGCGCAAGCGATTATCAGCCGTCAGTTCGTGGAAGTGATCATCGCACCTTCTGCTAGCGAAGCAGCACTGAAAGTAACCGCGGCTAAGCAGAATGTACGCGTTCTGGTCTGTGGCCAGTGGCAGGGCCGTGTTGCCGCACTGGACTTCAAACGTGTTAACGGTGGCCTGCTGGTGCAGGATCGCGATCTTGGGATGGTGGATGCCAGCCAACTCCGCGTGGTGACCAAGCGTCAGCCAAGCGAGCAAGAGCTGCGTGATGCCCTGTTCTGCTGGAAGGTCGCTAAGTTCGTTAAATCCAACGCCATTGTGTATGCGCGTGACAATATGACCATCGGTATCGGCGCTGGCCAAATGAGCCGTGTTTACTCTGCCAAAATCGCTGGCATTAAAGCCGGTGACGAAGGTCTGGAAGTCAAAGGTTCTGCCATGGCCTCAGATGCGTTCTTCCCGTTCCGCGACGGTATCGATGCGGCAGCGGCAGTGGGTATCTCATGTGTGATTCAGCCTGGCGGTTCTATTCGTGATGACGAAGTCATTGCCGCCGCCGATGAACACGGCATTGCCATGATCTTCACCGACATGCGTCACTTCCGCCATTAATCCTCTGGAGCTGTAAAGATGAAAATTTTAGTGATTGGTAATGGCGGACGTGAACACGCGCTGGCATGGAAGGCTGCACAGTCACCACTGGCTGAAACAGTGTTTGTGGCACCGGGCAATGCAGGTACCGCACTGGAACCTGCATTACAGAACGTAGCGATCAGCGCCACCGATGTGCCTGCGCTGTTGGCCTTTGCCCAGCAAGAGAACATCGATCTGACCATTGTGGGTCCCGAAGCTCCGCTGGTCATCGGTGTCGTGGATGCCTTCCGCGCTGCAGGTCTGAAGATCTTTGGCCCGACTCAAGCTGCCGCCCAATTAGAAGGCTCTAAAGCTTTCACCAAGGATTTCCTGGCGCGCCAGCAGATCCCAACTGCCGAATACCAGAACTTTACCGAAGTTGAGCCTGCGCTGGCTTACCTGCGTGAGAAAGGCGCACCGATCGTCATCAAAGCTGACGGCTTAGCCGCGGGCAAAGGCGTTATCGTTGCGATGGAACTGGCTGAAGCTGAAGCCGCCGTGCAGGACATGCTGGCAGGCAACGCCTTTGGCGATGCAGGCCACCGTATTGTGATTGAAGAGTTCCTTGACGGCGAAGAAGCCAGTTTCATCGTGATGGTCGATGGTGACAACGTACTGCCAATGGCCACCAGCCAGGATCACAAACGTGTAGGCGATGGTGATACCGGTCCAAACACCGGCGGTATGGGGGCTTACTCACCTGCTCCGGTCGTCACCGATGAGATCCACCAGCGCGTGATGGATCAGATCATCTGGCCAACCGTGAACGGCATGAAAGCGGAAGGCAACACCTATACCGGTTTCCTGTATGCGGGGCTGATGATCGACAAAGCTGGCCAGCCGAAAGTGATCGAATTCAACTGCCGCTTTGGCGATCCAGAAACTCAGCCGATCATGCTGCGCTTGCAGTCTGACCTGGTTGAGCTGTGCCTGGCTGCGGTGGATGGCAAGCTGGATAAGCAGACCTCACAATGGGATCCGCGCCCATCGCTGGGTGTAGTTCTGGCTGCTGGCGGTTATCCTGCTGACTACAAAACTGGCGATCAAATTCACGGTCTGCCGTTGGAAGAAGTGCCGGATGGCAAAGTCTTCCATGCGGGCACAACGATGAAGGATGACGTAGTGGTCACTAACGGTGGTCGCGTACTCTGTGTCACCGCACTCGGTGAAGATGTCGCAGCGGCGCAAAAGAATGCCTATGCGTTAGCGCAACATATTTCCTGGGATGGCAGCTTCTGCCGTAAAGATATCGGTTACCGCGCGATCAACCGCAAGTAATCGGGTGGGCGGTCGTAAGGCCGCCCCCTAAAAATCACTCTCTCTCGGCTGCCAGCTGCACTCATCTTCTGGCGTTGCCCGCAAAAGCTGTACCCCTTCCGGCGCTTCTAACCACGACACCATTAACGGCTGCGGCTGGCTCTGTTGCTGCTGATTCAAGGTGCTGAGTGTTTCACTATCAAAAGGTGCATTAACGGTTTTACCGTCGCAGTCACGCACTTGCGTGCCGCCTAACCAGTGCCCCTGGCTCAGCAATACACGGCCACTCAGCAAAGCGTTACTCTGCTCCAGCATACGCTGGGCATCGAAACGATAGAGTTCGATGCTATCGCCGCTCACCGCTTCACGTCGGCCCGCCAACTGGCGCTGCATAAAGTTAAGATTACCGAGGGAGTCGAAACGCAGCGTAACGTCATCCGGCTGCTTGCCCGCTACACGGCGCTCTACGCTGGCCAGTTTATTCTGCTGCCAGTTGTAGTCGGTGGTCTCCATGGCATCGCCATTGAAGGGGGTGTAGACGGTACGAATATGGATAGCTTGATGGTCGCTATTTTTGCGCCAGATGCGCACAGTGCCGCGATCGGCTAAATAGCCACTCGCCGTAAAGGCAGGAAGATCAGGAGTTGTGCTACAGCCCGTGAGCAGCGCACCGAGAAACAGGGCGCAGACGCGCTGAGTAATCGTGTTCAGCATGACAGGCCCCAGTAACAAAAAGGGGCATTGACGCCCCTCTTTTAAAGCTTAAACCGCGATGCGGAAAACTTACTTAACAGCGTCTTTCAGGGCTTTACCAGAGACGAATGCTGGCACGTTAGCTGCAGCAATTTTGATCTCTTTACCAGTCTGTGGGTTACGACCGGTACGCTCTGCGCGGTGGTTCACTTTAAAAGTACCAAAACCAACCAGTTGTACAGCATCACCTTCTTTCAGAGACTCAGTGATCGCAGCCAGGGTAGATTCCAGCGCAGCTTTAGCCTGGGTTTTTGACAGGTCAGCTTTCTCTGCGATCACATCAATCAGTTGAGTCTTGTTCATAAGTTATCCTTAAAGTGTATTTATCGCTTGCTAAGCAACGAGTGCGAGGGAAAAGCCATGTTCTGGCACTCTTCAGCCTGCACGCAAAGATAGCCACAATTTTCAGCCCCCCAAATGTAGACCAGACAGGGGGCTGATGTGAAGCCTCCAGGCGCGGTAATTCGGGCCTGAAGTCACGTTTTCTCGCCTTATTGCTGAAAAAGTATACCGATGTTACTGATTCCCGCTTCGCGCAGGTCAGAACGTAACCCCTTAATCAGCTCCAGGTCGCGCTCCTCGCAGTCTGCCAGCAGGCGAAAAATCTCCCACTGCAGATCCCATTCATCAATGACAGCCTGATTTTCGCGCAGCTCTGCATCGGTCATTTCACGACCGGCTTGGGTCATTTCCAGGATAGCCACGGTGGTGATCGACGTACGGCTGACTTCGATGGCGTGCTCCAGCGTTTCACCACTCAGCAATGCATGCAGCATTTCACTCAAGGCTACGCAGGCGTCAATGGCTGGATGAACGCCATAGACATCAAAATCATCACCATCTGGAATCGCAGCTTCCAGCTTTTCCAGTTGGCTGTCGAAGTTGATCTTGGCGTCTTTCACCGTCAGGCTTTCCCAGACAAGATCCAGGATGCGACGATAGAGCTGCGGGTCGGCAAATTCAGTCTGCTGACAGAAGGCCCAGTAGTTAGGGAACATCCGCTCGCACAGACAGGCCATAAAGGTCATATGCTGCCAGCTTTCCAGCTTAGCCAGACGCAAATGGACGGGGTTCTGTAACATCAACTTACTCTCAATAGGTTAGCTGGCGGCAGTGTACCGCAAAAGCCGCGCGCAAACAGCGTTAACGCGCATTTTGCCAACGTAGAAATGCCGAACGGTTCGACGCCACCGCATCGGCCCAACGTGTGGGTTCCGGTAAACGATAGCCAGCCGTGCACAATTCGACCCAATGCAGCGCACTCGCCAGGCTAATCCGATGCCCGGTAGAAACGAACAGTGGATTACAGCGCGCCTTACTGCGCCACACCCAACCAATCTGCTCGCTTTTATCCATCAACGCCTGGCAGCTACCCGGCTCAGGGTCCAGTTCGGCAAATTGACCGCACAGCCGTTTCTTGGCCACGCCTATGGTTGGCACATCCACCAGCAAGCCAAAATGGGCAGCCACGCCAAGCCGACGCGGATGGGAAATGCCATGACCATCAACGAATAACAGATCGGGCTGATGTGTGAGTTGTTGCCAGGCGGCCTGTAGCGCAGGCACTTCGCGGAAAGATAAGAAGCCAGGGATATACGGCATGATGGTTTCAATACGCGCGATGCGATGTTCAACCAACTGTAATGAAGGATATTCCAGTACCACCAGCGCGGCACGCGTAACGGCACCTTCCTGCTCAAAACCGACGTCTGCACCGGCAATGTAGCGTGGCGGCAGGATGTCAAAATCATCCTGCCGCACAACCTCAGCAGCGCGTTGTTGCTGTTCAGCCCGAAGCGCCGCTAAATCCATGCTTATCCCTGATGGTAAGGGCGTGACAGGCGGTGTACTGCTTCTACAAAGGCACCCGCGTGTTCAGGTGGTACATCGGGGTGAATACCATGTCCAAGGTTGAACACGTGGCCTTCACCTTTACCGAAGCCTTCCAGAATGCCTGCGACTTCCTGCTCGATACGCGCTGGCGGCGCATACAACATGGAAGGATCCATATTGCCCTGCAGCGCCACTTTGTCACCCACACGACGGCGGGCGTCAGCAATATCTGTGGTCCAGTCCAGACCCAGCGCATCACAACCGGTTGCCGCTATCGCTTCCAGCCACTGCCCGCCGCCTTTAGTGAACAGCGTAATCGGTACACGACGACCTTCATTTTCGTGCAGCACGCTATCGACGATTTTGTGCATGTAATACAGCGAAAACTCGCGGTAATCACGCCCCGTCAACACACCGCCCCAGGTATCAAATACCATGACTGACTGTGCACCGGCTTTGATCTGGGCGTTCAGATACAGAATGACGCTGTCAGCCAGCTTATCGAGCAACTTGTGCAGCGTTTGTGGCTCGGCATACATCATCTTTTTGATTTTTGTGAAGGCTTTGCTGCTACCGCCTTCAACCATATAGGTTGCCAGCGTCCACGGGCTGCCAGAGAATCCAATCAGCGGAACTTCGCCTTTAAGGTTGTGACGAATGGTGCGCACCGCGTTCATCACGTATCCCAGTTCCTGCTCAGGATCGGGAATCGGCAGCTTATCGACATCTGCGCGGCAAGTAATAGGATTGGAGAAGCGCGGGCCTTCACCCGTTTCAAAATAGAGCCCCAGCCCCATCGCATCGGGAATGGTCAAAATATCGCTGAAGAGGATCGCCGCATCCAGCGCATAACGACGCAGCGGCTGCAACGTGACTTCACACGCCAGCTCCGCATTCTTACACAGCGACATAAAATCACCGGCCTCAGCGCGCGTGGCTTTGTACTCCGGTAAATAACGCCCGGCTTGTCGCATCATCCACACCGGTGTGACATCTACCGGCTGGCGTAACAGGGCGCGCAGATAACGATCGTTCTTCAGTTCACTCATAATGGGCTCTCTCATGCTAAGGCCGCCAGTGTAGCATTTTCACGAGGCGCTGGCGCGGCACAGGGCAACGGTATCTTCAATCAAACGACGGGCCACCGTCCCCGCCGGGGGTAACAGCGGAAGATCGTCATAGCGATACCAGCCCGCATCCAGTAACTCTTTACCATCGTGCTGCAACTCGCCGCCTTCGTATTCCGCCATAAACGCCATCATCAGAGAGTGCGGGAATGGCCACGGCTGTGAAGTGACATAACGGACGTTCTTGACCCGCACATTACTCTCCTCCATCACCTCTCGCGCCACGGCCTGCTCCAGCGTCTCTCCAACCTCAACGAAGCCAGCTAATACTGTGTAAATGCTGTTGCGGTGACGCGCATGATTGGCGAGCAATATCTCATCGCCTCGACGAATCGCCACGATTATGCAGGGAGCAATCTGCGGGTAATAGCGCTCACGGCAGTGGTGGCACAGGCAGGCAAATTCGCGTTTACTGAGATGCATTTCATGCCCACAGTAACCACACCAGCGATGGGAACGGTAGAACTCAGCCAGTTGTACACCGCGCCCAGCAATCTGGAACAAGCCGACATCTTCGTCGATAAGCTGGCGAACAGAGGCCATATTGTCAGGGCGTGATTCACGCACCAACCAGACATTTTCACCCTGCCATTCGCCAATTAATATGCCCGCACTGCCGACTAAGCCAAAATCGCTCGATAAGCCATGCGGCAGCTCACCTTGCGGCAACCAAAGTTTTTGCTCATGGCTGACAATCCACCAGCCAGCGTCTACGCTTGAGATCTCACGTTGCATCTTATTCGTTGTCCTTAGCGTCAAATGGCACGCTGAATCCTGATGTTAAGTGTCGAATAAACAACTATAACTCACTTGGAGCCCCATATGCTGACCCAGTTAGATGACCTGACAGAGCGTGTAGGTGGCGGTAATGAATTAGTCGACACTTGGTTGCGCGCCCGTCGACAGTTGCTCGTCACGTATTACGAGTTAATTGGCATAAAGCCGAATAAAGATGCGCTTTCAGCGCTGGATGAACAGGCACTGGATGCGTTTTGCCACAATCTGGTGGATTACCTCTCCACCGGGCATTTCAGTATTTACGAACGCATCATCAACGAAATGCAAGGTGACAGCCCGTTAATTGCCGCGTCTCAGATCTACCCCGCGCTCGAGGCCAATACCGACAGCATCATGCAGCTGTATGACAGTCATCTACAGCAAGCCATCAATGATGATAACTGTGTTGAGTTTCAGAAGGCGCTCTCCGAAGTGGGTGAAGTACTGGAGTCGCGTTTTACGCTGGAGGATAAACTGGTCAAACTGGCCTGGGATAACCAGCTGGCAAGCGTTCCGGTCGCCAATGAGAGCCACATTGCACGTCCCGCTTAACACCGACAGATGTAAAAGACTTGTTATTCCGAAAAAGCCCTCTTATGCTGAATGGGCTTTTTTTATTGCCCTCTTTATGAGCGGCAAGTTTGTGGTTTAAGCGTAGCGTGCGCAGCCAGTTCACGCACGGACAGCGCGCAGGGACCGGAGCGTACACGAAGTACGTGACGGTCACGAGCACTGCCCAGGCGAGAAATGGCAAGCAAAGTAGCTTAAACCGCAAACGCACACCTTGTCGGAGTGCCCCCCGGGGCTGAGACCGTTAATTCGGGATCCGCGGAACCTGATCAGGTTAGTACCTGCGAAGGGAACAAGAGTAGACATAACCAGAACGATGCGTGTTGGCGCCCGGTATCGCTTCTGTTACTCCTTCCGAACTCTGGACAAGCAACTTCCCCTTAAATCAGGAAATTTGCTATGTCTGTTGCTAAAACTTCTCGTCGTGAACAACGTGCACAAGCGCAGGAATTTATTGATTCACTGCAAGGCACCGCTTTTCCCAACTCAAAACGTATCTGGATCACCGGTAGCCGTGAGGATATTCGTGTACCGATGCGCGAAATCCAGCTGAGCCCAACTCAGATTGGCGGCACCAGAGAGAACCCTAAGCTTGAGCCGAATGAAGCTGTGCCGGTGTATGACACCGCAGGTGCTTATGGTGACCCGGAAGCCACTATCGATGTGCATCAGGGATTGGCGAAATTGCGTGCCAGCTGGATTGCCGAACGTGATGACAGCGAAGCGATCCACCAGCTAAGTTCCAGTTATACCCAGCAGCGGTTGGCCGATGAGGGACTGGATCATCTGCGCTTTGAACACCTCCCCCAGCCACGCCGTGCGAAAACCGGCCGCTGTGTAACGCAGTTGCACTATGCTCGGCAGGGAATGATTACGCCTGAAATGGAGTTTATTGCGGTCCGTGAAAACATGGGGCGCGAACGTATTCGTGGTGAAGTGCTGCTGCAACAACATCCCGGGCACAGCTTCGGGGCGCATCTGCCGGAAAACATTACCGCCGAATTTGTCCGTCAGGAAGTGGCCAGCGGTCGAGCCATTATCCCCTCCAACATTAATCACCCTGAATCTGAACCGATGATCATTGGCCGTAACTTTTTGGTCAAAGTGAATGCCAATATCGGCAACTCGGCGGTGAGTTCATCGATTGAGGAGGAAGTAGAGAAACTGGTGTGGTCAACGCGCTGGGGCGCCGATACCGTGATGGACCTCTCCACAGGCCGTTACATCCATGAAACGCGGGAATGGATTTTGCGAAACAGTCCGGTGCCGATTGGAACCGTACCGATTTATCAGGCGCTGGAGAAGGTTAACGGCGTAGCGGAAGATCTGAACTGGGAAATCTTCCGCGACACCCTGCTTGAGCAAGCCGAACAGGGCGTCGATTACTTCACCATTCACGCGGGCGTGCTGTTGCGCTATGTTCCGATGACCGCCAAACGTCTGACCGGCATTGTCTCGCGCGGGGGATCGATCATGGCGAAGTGGTGCCTGTCGCATCATCAGGAGAGTTTCCTGTATCTGCATTTCCGTGAGATTTGCGAGATCTGTGCGGCTTATGATGTGGCCCTCTCACTGGGTGATGGTCTGCGTCCAGGGTCGATTCAGGATGCCAACGATGAAGCGCAGTTTGCCGAACTGCACACCTTGGGTGAGCTAACGAAGATCGCCTGGGAATACGATGTGCAGGTGATGATTGAAGGCCCTGGCCACGTGCCAATGCAGATGATCCGCCGTAACATGACCGAACAGCTGGAGCACTGCCATGAAGCGCCGTTTTATACGCTCGGCCCACTCACCACAGACATCGCACCCGGTTATGATCACTTCACATCAGGAATTGGTGCCGCGATGATTGGCTGGTTTGGCTGTGCCATGCTGTGCTACGTCACACCGAAAGAACACTTGGGTCTGCCAAATAAAGAAGATGTGAAACAGGGATTGATCACCTATAAGATCGCCGCCCATGCGGCCGATCTCGCAAAGGGGCATCCCGGAGCCCAGATCCGCGATAATGCCATGTCGAAAGCGCGTTTCGAATTCCGCTGGGAAGATCAGTTCAATCTGGCACTCGATCCGCACACCGCGCGTGCCTACCACGATGAAACCTTGCCGCAGGAATCAGGGAAAGTCGCTCACTTCTGCTCGATGTGCGGCCCCAAATTCTGCTCAATGAAAATTACTCAGGAAGTGCGTGAATATGCTGCTCGCCAGCAGGCAGAAGCGCAGCCGATTGAAATTGGCATGGCGCAAATGTCAGACGCCTTCCGTAGCCGTGGTGGTGAGATCTACCACGCCGCCGATGCCCTTAAAGAGGAAAAAGTATGACCGACGCCTTTCCGGCCACCGCCCCGAAACTGGGGCTGTACCCCGTTGTTGATAGCGTAGAGTGGATTAAACGCCTGCTGGAAGCCGGTGTGCGCACCCTGCAACTGCGTATCAAAGATTGCCAGGACCATGAAGTGGAAGATGCCGTGCGCGAAGCCATTGCGCTGGGTAAGCAGTACCGCGCACGCTTGTTTATCAATGATTACTGGCGATTAGCGATCAAATACAACGCTTACGGTGTTCACCTTGGCCAGGAAGATCTGGACGTAGCGGATCTGCAGGCGATCCGCCAGGCAGGTTTACGTCTCGGTTTATCAACTCATGATGATGCCGAACTGGACCGCGCCCTGGCATTACGCCCCTCTTATATTGCATTAGGGCATATTTATCCGACGCAAACTAAAGACATGCCCTCCGCTCCGCAGGGCGTTATTGAACTCAAACGCCATCTGGCGCGATTGCAGGACGTGCCGACCGTCGCCATCGGCGGCATTTCACTGGCGCGGGTGCCGGAAGTGCTGGCCACAGGGGTGGGCAGTATTGCGGTCGTCAGCGCCATCACTCAGGCAGATGACTGGCGTAAAGCGACGCAAACGTTGCTTGACCTGGTTGAATCTGGAACCCAGCCTGCACAGTTGGTGTAACTGGCTGCAATAGAGTGATAAAGACCGGAATATGGCGCGAAGCCTGATTTTATAAGGTTAGCGCCTAAAGCTGACTTCGCTAAAGTGTGCCTGCCCGCTGTCGCTTGCAGCGGGCCAGGGCTGGTCTTCCTCTCTCCCCAGCCCTGCCTTTCCAACTTAATCCGTCAGGGAAGTGGCATGCAAGGTTTCAGCACTACAGGCCAGCATGGCCTGCTCCACCGCAGCACCCAGTTGGGCAATCGCCTGCTCAGTATGCTCGTTAATAGGCAAACCATAATTCAGGCGCAGACAGTTACGATATTTGCCCGAAGCGGAAAACAACGATCCAACGGCAACCTGTATCTTCAGAGTACGCAGCTCAGTGTTAAGTCGAACAGCGTCAAACGCTTCTGGCAGTTCGATCCACATCAGAAAGCTGCCCTGGGGACGAGACACGCAAATCCCACAGGGAAAATAGTGGCGTACCCAGCAGCTAAAGATGTCGTAATTACGTTGATACACCTGACGCATGCGACGGATATGTGGGCCGTAATGGCCTTGACGGATAAACTCTGCGACAGCATGTTGTGGTTGCGTGGCGGTAGAGCCGGTACTGATATATTTCATGTGCAACACACGGTCACGATATCGTCCCGGTGCCACCCAGCCAACGCGTAAACCGGGGGCCAGCGTTTTAGAAAAAGAGCTGCACAACAATACGCGGCCATCCATATCCAAAGACTTGATGGTTATCGGTCGCGGGTATTCCCACGCCAGCTCACCGTAAACGTCGTCTTCGATAATGGCCGCATCAAAGCGCTGTGCCAATGCCAGCAATGCCCGCTTACGCGATTCAGGCATGATGAATCCCAACGGGTTGTTGCAGTTGGGGACCACCACAACCGCTTTAATTGGCCACTGTTCAAAAGCCAGTTCAAGCGCTTCAAGACTCATGCCGGTGACAGAATCCGTGGGAATTTCGATCGCGCGGATCCCAAAGCCGCGTAACGTTTGCATCGTGCCATGGAAAGTAGGCGATTCCACCGCAATAATATCGCCCGGATCGCATACTGCGCGGATCGATATCGACAACGCCTCATGGCAGCCCGTGGTGGCAACAATGTCATCGGCGCTGAGCTGGCAGCCACTGTCTATTGCCAGCCTGGCGACTTGCTCTCGCAATGCACTGACACCCACCAGGCTGTCATAATTGAGCAGGCCAGCATCCTGCTTCTGCGCCATGCGGCTTTGGATTTTCCATAACGGCTTTAACGTTGGCTGGGTTAAATCCGGTATGCCACTGCCCAGTTGCAGCACATCACTGTCCATTCGGCTGCTCAGTAACTCCAGTACCGATTCCCACTGCGTGATCTCCACGGGCCGCTGCGCTGGGCGGGTCAAGCCGGGTACCGGTGGGGTCGATTTGCGAGTTGCGACGAAATAACCGGATCGCGGCTGCGGCACAATCAGCTGCTTCTCTTCCAGCAAATGGTACGCCTGCTGTACGGTGCTAATGCTGACGCCGTGCTCAAGACTCAACGTGCGTACTGACGGTAAGCGTTCACCACTGCGATAGAGGCCTTGTTCAATCCTGTCTGACAGCAGACAGGCCAAATGCTGATAGCGCGTCATCGTATCCCACCTCATCTTATTCAGCAGCGAAAACCAGTACAGATTGACACCCTTTCTACCATTCAGATCGCTGAATATGCAATCTGTATGTTAAAGATAAGTGTTTTTTGAATCTGTATTGAATCGATGCAGAAATGGACAATGTGACTCAGACATCTTACTGAGGGCACAAATAATGGAATTCGATCAAAACCGAGCGGCTAAACCTTTTGATGTAACATTACTGGATATTTTCCGCGGCGCGCGTAGCGCGGTGAGAAACTGGCGTAACCGACGTGAAACGCGGAAAATTTTGTCTCACCTGAGCGATGCCCAGCTGCGCGACATTGGGCTAACTCGACACAATGTCTGCCGCAAGTACTAAATTCAGAGCAAAAAAAACCCTGCCGAGGCAGGGTTTTTTATCGATCAGACTCAGCAACGATTACTCGTCGTCGCTACCGCCCAGACCGGCGTTCAGCAGTTCAGCCAGGCTTGCAGAGGCTTCATCCGCAGTCACCTGCGGAGCAACCGGTGCTTCACCCGCAGAGCGGCGACGCATACGATCCTGATGGTAAGCATATCCGGTACCGGCTGGGATCAGACGACCCACGATCACGTTCTCTTTCAGGCCGCGCAGTTCATCGCGCTTACCTGCTACAGCTGCTTCGGTCAGGACACGAGTGGTTTCCTGGAACGATGCGGCAGAGATGAACGATTCGGTAGCCAGTGACGCTTTGGTGATACCCAGCAGATCGCGCATAAAGGTTGCGCCGATTTTGCCATTCGCTTCAAGTTCACGGTTAGAGATCTTGATGCGGGAGTATTCAGCCTGCTCGCCTTCCAGGAAGTCGGAGCTGCCCACGCTAGCGATGGTTGCTTTACGCAGCATCTGACGAACGATGACTTCAATGTGCTTATCGTTAATCTTAACGCCTTGCAGACGGTAAACTTCCTGCACTTCGTTAGTGATGTAACGGGTCACAGCATGGACGCCACGCAGACGCAGGATGTCGTGCGGAGACTCTGGGCCGTCAGAAACAACGTCACCACGTTCTACACGTTCACCTTCGAATACGTTCAGCTGACGCCATTTTGGAATCATCTCTTCGTACGGATCGCTACCATCAACCGGTGTAATCACCAGACGGCGCTTACCTTTGGTCTCTTTACCGAAGGAGATGATACCGCTGATCTCCGCCAGAATAGCTGGCTCTTTCGGACGACGCGCTTCGAACAGGTCAGCAACGCGTGGCAGACCACCGGTGATGTCCTTGGTACCGCCAGATTCTTGCGGAACACGCGCCAGGGTATCACCCGAGCTGATCTTCACGCCATCTTCCAACTGCACAATCGCTTTGCCCGGCAGGAAGTACTGTGCTGGCATATCAGTACCAGGGATCAGAACATCATTACCGTTCGCATCAACGATTTTCAGCGCAGGACGCAGATCTTTACCGCCCGCAGTACGTTCTGCAGAATCCAGAACCACCAGCGATGACAGACCGGTTAAATCGTCAGTCTGAC
Source organism: Type-D symbiont of Plautia stali (assembly GCF_001485335.1). Lineage (NCBI taxonomy): Bacteria > Pseudomonadati > Pseudomonadota > Gammaproteobacteria > Enterobacterales > Enterobacteriaceae > Type-D symbiont of Plautia stali. Next base: position 14,390 of record NZ_BBOC01000074.1, read on the forward strand.
GAGTAATGGTCTGACCGTCGATCATGTCAGTGAAGCGAATGAAACCGCCCACTTCCGTGATAACCGGCATGGTATGTGGATCCCAGTTTGCTACGGTCTCGCCCGCTGCAACCTGCTCGCCATCACCTTTGGCCATGACCGCACCGTAAGGCACTTTATAGCTCTCTTTGGTACGACCGAACTCGTCGATCATTTTCAGCTCAACGTTACGTGAGACGATAACCAGTTTCCCTGAGGAGTTGGTTACCGACTTGGCGTTAGTCAGCTTGATAGTACCTTTGTTCTTCACCTGGATGCTGGATTCAGCAGCCGCACGAGATGCCGCACCACCGATGTGGAACGTACGCATCGTCAGCTGTGTACCCGGCTCACCGATGGACTGTGCTGCGATAACGCCGATGGCCTCACCTTTGTTGATGATGTGACCACGTGCCAGATCGCGACCGTAGCAGTGTGCACACACACCGAAGTCGGTTTCACAGCCAACAACCGAACGCACTTTGATCGCATCGACTGAGTTCAGTTCGATCACATCACACCAGTGCTCATCGATCAGAGTGTTACGCGGGATCAGGATGTCTGCGGTGCCTGGTTTCAGGACATCTTCAGCCGTCACACGGCCCAGAACACGCTCACGCAGTGGCTCTTTAACGTCGCCACCTTCGATGACCGGAGTCATCATGATGCCTTCGAATGTGCCACAGTCGTCTTCGGTCACCACCAGATCCTGCGCAACGTCAACCAGACGACGCGTCAGATAACCGGAGTTAGCGGTTTTCAGTGCGGTATCCGCCAAGCCTTTACGCGCACCGTGCGTCGAGATGAAGTACTGGAGTACGTTCAGACCTTCACGGAAGTTCGCGGTGATTGGCGTTTCGATGATTGAGCCATCTGGCTTAGCCATCAGACCACGCATACCGGCCAGCTGACGAATCTGTGCTGCAGAACCACGCGCACCGGAGTCGGCCATCATGTAAATGCTGTTGAACGACACCTGCTGCTCTTCTTCACCGTGACGGTTGATCACAGTTTCAGTTTGCAGGTTGTCCATCATCGCTTTGGAAACGCGTTCGTTGGCTGCGGCCCAGATATCGATGACTTTGTTGTAACGTTCGCCAGCAGTAACCAGACCAGACTGGAACTGTTCCTGAATCTCAGCAACTTCTGCTTCCGCTTCCGCGACGATTTCCGCTTTCTTAGCCGGGATCACCATGTCGTCGATACCAACAGAGGCACCTGAACGGGCTGCGTAAGCAAAGCCGGTGTACATGGTCTGGTCAGCAAAGATAACGGTCGGCTTCAGGCCCAAGATGCGGTAACAGGTGTTCAGCATTTTGGAGATAGCTTTCTTACCCAGCGCCTGGTTGACGATAGAGTAAGGCAGGCCTTTCGGTACGATCATCCACAGAATCGCACGACCAATGGTGGTGTCGATAATGCTGGTTTTCGCAACGAACTCTTCCTGCTCGTTTTTGCTGTATTCGGTGATACGCACTTTAACGCGCGCATGCAGCTCGGCCTGGCCAGCGCGGTAAACACGCTCAGCTTCTTTCGGGCCAGTCAGCACCATGCCTTCGCCTTTGGCGTTCACTTTGTCTCGGGTCATGTAGTACAGACCCAAAACAACGTCCTGAGAAGGAACGATGATTGGCTCGCCGTTCGCAGGTGACAGGATGTTGTTGGTAGACATCATCAGCGCACGCGCTTCCAGCTGGGCTTCCAGCGTCAGCGGTACGTGAACAGCCATCTGGTCACCATCGAAGTCGGCGTTATATGCCGCACAAACCAGCGGGTGCAGCTGGATCGCTTTACCTTCGATCAGAACCGGTTCAAACGCCTGGATACCTAAACGGTGCAGAGTTGGTGCACGGTTCAGCAGTACCGGGTGTTCGCGGATAACTTCGTCCAGGATATCCCAAACGACAGCTTCTTCGCGCTCAACCATTTTCTTCGCGGCTTTGATGGTGGTGGCCAGGCCACGCAGTTCCAGCTTGCCGTAAATGAACGGTTTGAACAGCTCCAGTGCCATTTTCTTCGGCAGACCGCACTGATGCAGACGCAGGTATGGACCTACGGTGATAACAGAACGACCGGAGTAGTCAACACGCTTACCAAGCAGGTTCTGACGGAAACGACCCTGCTTACCTTTGATCATATCAGCCAAAGATTTCAGAGGACGTTTGTTAGAGCCGGTGATGGCACGACCGCGACGGCCGTTATCCAGCAGGGCATCTACCGCTTCTTGCAGCATACGTTTTTCGTTACGTACGATGATATCTGGCGCAGCCAGATCCAGCAGACGTTTCAGACGGTTGTTACGGTTGATCACGCGACGATACAGATCGTTCAGATCCGACGTAGCGAAACGACCGCCGTCCAGCGGTACCAGCGGACGCAGATCTGGCGGCAGAACCGGCAGAACGGTCAGGATCATCCACTCTGGCTTGTTACCAGACTGAACGAACGCTTCCAGCAGCTTGATACGCTTGGTCAGCTTTTTACGCTTGGTCTCGGAGTTGGTTTCGTTCAGCTCTTCACGCAGCTGCTCGCACTCTTGCTCCAGATCCATGTTTTTCAGCAGCGCCTGGATAGCTTCCGCACCCATCTTCGCGTCGAATTCGTCACCGAACTCTTCAAGCGCATCAAGGTACTGCTCTTCCGTCAGAATCTGACGTTTTTCCAGGTTGGTCATGCCGCCTTCGATCACAACATAAGATTCGAAGTACAGCACGCGCTCGATATCACGCAGTGGCATATCCAGCAGCAAGCCGATACGCGAAGGCAGTGATTTCAGGAACCAGATATGCGCAGTTGGAGAAGCCAACTCGATATGGCCCATACGCTCACGACGTACCTTGGTCTGTGTAACTTCAACGCCACACTTCTCACAGATCACGCCACGATGCTTCAAACGCTTGTACTTACCGCACAGGCATTCGTAATCTTTTACCGGTCCAAAAATACGGGCGCAGAAAAGACCGTCACGCTCCGGTTTGAAGGTACGGTAGTTAATGGTTTCTGGCTTTTTAACTTCACCAAAAGACCATGAACGGATCATGTCTGGCGAGGCCAGAGCAATTTTGATCGCATCAAACTCTTCGGTCTTAGTTTGCGCTTTCAGAAACTTAAGTAAGTCTTTCACGGATTAGCTCCCGTCGGAGTGGAACTCTCAGGGACGCGCGCCTGAGGTGCGCGTCCCGTAACCAGTACTTGCGAGTACTTACTCGTCTTCCAGCTCGATGTTGATACCCAGCGAGCGAATCTCTTTCAACAGTACGTTGAAGGATTCCGGCATGCCCGGTTCCATCTGATGGTTGCCATCGACGATGTTTTTATACATCTTCGTACGGCCGTTAACGTCATCAGATTTAACGGTCAGCATTTCCTGCAGGGTATACGCAGCACCGTAAGCTTCCAGTGCCCACACTTCCATCTCACCGAAGCGCTGACCACCGAACTGAGCTTTACCACCCAGCGGCTGCTGAGTAACCAAGCTGTAAGAGCCGGTAGAACGTGCGTGCATCTTGTCGTCAACCAAGTGGTTCAGTTTCAGCATGTACATGTAACCTACGGTTACCTGACGCTCGAACTGCTCACCGGTACGGCCGTCGAACAAGGTGATCTGACCGGAAGAAGGCAGGCCGCCGAGCTGCAGCAGCTCTTTGATCTCGCTCTCTTTCGCACCGTCAAACACTGGTGTTGCGATTGGCATACCTTTTTTCAGGTTCTCTGCCAGACGCAGCACTTCGTCGTCGGTGAAGGTGTTCAGGTCAACTTTCTGACGCACGTCGGTGCCCAAATCGTAGGCGCGCTGGATGAAATCACGCAGTTTGGCGACTTCTTCCTGCTTCTTCAGCATCGCATTGATTTTTTCACCAATGCCTTTCGCTGCCATCCCGAGGTGGGTTTCCAGGATCTGACCGATGTTCATACGTGACGGTACGCCCAATGGGTTCAATACGATGTCGACCGGCGTACCGTTCTCATCGTAAGGCATATCTTCGATCGGGTTGATCTTAGAGATAACACCCTTGTTACCGTGACGACCTGCCATCTTGTCACCTGGCTGGATCTGACGCTTAACCGCCAGATACACCTTCACGATTTTCAGCACGCCTGGTGCCAAATCATCGCCTTGGGTGATCTTGCGACGCTTAGCTTCGAGTTTCTTCTCAAACTCGTGCTTCAGCTCGTCATACTGCTCAGCCAGCTGTTCCAGAGAGTTTTGCTTCTCTTCGTCAGTCAGGCCCAGCTCTAACCAGCGCTCGCGTGGCAGTTTGTCCAGCTTCTCAGCTTCAACGCCGCCAGAGATCAGTACAGCCTGAATACGGCTAAACAGACCGGCTTCAAAGATTTGCAGTTCTTCAGACAGGTCTTTCTTAACCTGCTTCAGCTGCATCTCTTCGATTTCCAGTGCACGTTTGTCTTTTTCCACGCCATCGCGGGTGAAGACCTGAACGTCGATAACCGTACCGGACACACCGTTTGGTACACGCAGAGAAGAGTCTTTAACGTCAGACGCTTTCTCACCGAAGATCGCACGCAGCAGTTTCTCTTCTGGCGTCAGCTGGGTTTCACCTTTCGGCGTGACCTTACCAACCAGAATGTCGCCACCGGTCACTTCCGCACCGATATACACGATACCGGACTCATCCAGTTTGGAGAGCGCAGCTTCACCCACGTTCGGGATGTCAGCGGTGATCTCTTCTGGCCCCAGCTTGGTGTCACGAGACACACAGGCCAGTTCCTGGATGTGGATAGTGGTGAAACGGTCTTCCTGTACAACACGCTCAGAAACGAGGATGGAGTCTTCGAAGTTGTAACCGTTCCATGGCATGAATGCCACGCGCATGTTCTGACCCAGCGCCAGTTCACCGAGATCGGTAGACGGGCCATCTGCCAGCACGTCGCCACGCTCAATTGGCTCACCCAGAGAGACACACGGCATCTGGTTGATGCAGGTGTTCTGGTTAGAACGGGTGTACTTGGTCAGGTTGTAGATGTCGATACCCGCTTCGCCCGGATACATCTCATCTTCGTTAACTTTGATAACGATACGAGAAGCATCAACGTACTGAACGGTACCGCCACGTTTCGCTACGGCAGTAACACCGGAGTCAACCGCTACTGCACGTTCCATACCGGTACCAACCAGCGGCTTGTCTGCGCGCAGAGTTGGAACGGCCTGACGTTGCATGTTCGCACCCATCAAGGCGCGGTTAGCATCATCGTGCTCCAGGAACGGGATCAGTGACGCACCGACTGAAACGACCTGTTGGGTCGAAACGTCCATGTAGTCAACTTGATCGCGGCTGAACAGGCTTGATTCACCTTTGCTACGGCAGGTGACGAGATCGTCAACAAAGCTACCATCTTCAGCAAGGTTGGTGTTCGCCTGAGCGATAACGTAGTTACCCTCTTCAATTGCAGAGAGGTAATGAATTTCGTCACTCACTTTGCCGTCAACAACGCGACGATACGGAGTCTCAAGGAAGCCGTATTCGTTAGTCTGCGCGTAAACAGAAAGGGAGTTGATCAGACCGATGTTCGGACCTTCAGGCGTTTCGATTGGGCATACACGACCGTAGTGGGTTGGGTGTACGTCACGCACTTCGAAGCCTGCGCGTTCACGGGTCAGACCGCCTGGGCCCAGAGCAGAGATACGACGCTTATGCGTGATCTCAGACAACGGGTTGTTCTGGTCCATAAACTGTGACAGCTGGCTGGAACCGAAGAACTCTTTCACCGCAGCAGAAATCGGCTTGGCGTTGATCATGTCCTGTGGCATCAGCGTGTCGAGGTCGCCCAGAGAAAGACGCTCTTTCACCGCACGTTCAACACGAACCAGACCTACACGGAACTGGTTCTCTGCCATCTCACCGACTGAACGGATACGACGGTTGCCGAGGTGATCTATATCATCCACTTCACCGATACCGTTACGGATACCGATCAGCTTCTTCATCACTTCGATGATGTCGTCTTTGCTCAGGATGCCTGAACCTTCGATCTCATCACGCAGCAGAGAACGGTTGAACTTCATGCGGCCAACCGCAGAAAGATCGTAACGATCTTCAGAGAAGAACAGGTTCTCGAACAGGTTTTCCGCTGCTTCACGCGTTGGTGGCTCGCCAGGACGCATCATGCGGTAGATCTCAACCAGCGCGCTCAGGCGATCGTTGGTTGGGTCAACACGCAGGGTCTCGGAAATGTACGGGCCGTGATCCAAATCGTTAGTGAACAGGGTTTCGATGCGCTTGTGGCCTGACTGGCTCAGTTTCGCCAGCAGATCCAGTGACAGTTCCATGTTCGCAGGAACAATCAGCTCACCGGTGTTCAGATCGACGTAGTCTTTAGCGACCACTTTGCCAGCGATATATTCAACCGGCACTTCGATGTGCTGAATACCGTCTTTTTCCAGCTGACGAATGTGACGCGCAGTGATGCGACGACCTTTCTCAACGTAGACCGTGCCATTGGCTTCGATATCGAAGCTGGCGGTTTCACCACGCAGGCGCTCAGGCACCAGTTCCATCTGCAGTTTGTTATCGCGAATTTCATAAACCACTTTATCAAAGAACAGATCGAGGATTTGTTCAGTGGTGTAGTTCAGTGCGCGCAGAATGATACTGGCCGGCAGCTTACGGCGACGGTCAATACGGACGAAGAGGTTGTCTTTCGGGTCAAACTCGAAGTCGAGCCATGAACCACGGTAAGGGATGATACGTGCGTTATACAGCACTTTACCAGACGAGTGCGTCTTACCCTTGTCGCTGTCAAAGAACACGCCAGGACTACGATGCAGCTGAGAAACGATAACACGCTCAGTACCGTTGATAACAAAGGTACCGTTGTCGGTCATGAGCGGAATTTCGCCCATGTAGACTTCTTGTTCTTTAATGTCTTTTACGGTGCCTTCTGGCGCTTCGCGCTCATAGATCACCAGACGCAGTTTCACGCGCAGCGGTGCCGAATAGGTCACGCCACGGATCTGACATTCAGTTACGTCAAAGACCGGCTCACCCAAACGGTAGCTGACATACTGCAACTCAGAGTTGCCGCTGTAGCTTGAGATTGGGAATACGGAGCGGAAGGCAGCTTCCAGACCGTACTGGCCTTCTGGATCTTGCTCGATAAACTTCTGGAACGAGTCAAGCTGGATAGAAAGGAGATAAGGTATGTCCAGTACTTGTGGACGTTTACCAAAATCCTTACGAATACGTTTTTTCTCGGTATAGGAGTAAACCATAGGGTTCCTCAGCTAGCTGACATGTCGAACCACGCTGTCCGTCCTGATAGGACAGTTCATGCAACACTATTTTGTTTTTCATGCGATGCGCAGCACCCCATGCAATACGTCTTTCTATCACTCTTAAATCATTTCGTCGCCGTTGCGCAGGCAGGGAACCCTCACAGGAAAGCGATATATTAAGTCGTCGATAGAAAAAGATATTGAAGAGAAACAATGGACAAACAGTGCGAAACGCCATCGTTCCTCTGTAGCGCAAAAAGGCTGGTGACCAAAAAGTCACCAGCCATCAGCCTGGAGTTACTCAGGCTGCAACCCGAAGGTTGTCTTACTTAACTTCAACTTCAGCGCCAGCTTCTTTCAGCAGTGCTTCCAGAGCAGCTGCGTCATCTTTGCTGATGCCTTCTTTGATTGGGCCAGTAGCTTCAACCAGGTCTTTAGCTTCTTTCAAGCCCAGACCAGTTGCAGTACGTACAGCTTTGATTACTGCAACTTTGTTAGCGCCAGCAGCTTTCAGAATTACGTCGAATTCAGTTTTCTCTTCAACAGCTTCAGCTGGGCCAGCAGCAACAGCTACAGCGGCAGCAGCAGAAACGCCGAATTTTTCTTCCATAGCAGAAACCAGCTCAACTACTTCCATTACGGACATAGCTGCAACTGCTTCCAGAATTTGATCTTTAGTGATAGACATATCGATTGTTCCTAAAAAACAGATAAAGTTTATACGTTAGCAAGTACGAAGGAAAAGAAGATGGCCTTAAGCCGCTTCTTTTGCATCGCGTACAGCAGCCAGAGTGCGGACCAGTTTGCCAGCAGCGGCTTCTTTCATGGTCGACATCAGACGTGCCAGTGCTTCTTCGTAAGTCGGCAGAGTTGCCAGACGGTCAATATTGGCCGCCGTGATCAGCTCACCTTCAAAGGCTGCAGCTTTGACCTCAAATTTTGCATTCGCTTTCGCGAAATCTTTGAACAGACGAGCAGCAGCGCCCGGGTGTTCCATAGAATATGCAATCAGGGTCGGACCAACAAACGTGTCTTTCAGGCACTCGAAAGGAGTACCTTCAACGACGCGGCGCAGCAAGGTGTTGCGAACAACACGCATGTAAACGCCAGCTTCACGACCTGCTTTACGCAGTTCGGTCATTTTATCAACGGTAACGCCACGGGAATCCGCAACAACCGCTGAAAGCGCACCTTTGGCTACTTCGCTAACTTCAGCAACAATCGCTTGTTTGCCTTGAAGATTTAATGCCATTAGCTTTGCTCCTGGATTTAACCGGGAATAATTTCCCGGAACTCACTTCACTCATCAACCCGAAGGTCACGAGCGCTATTACACGGTGAGCAGAATCCAGCTAAGAAAAAATTCTTTTTGGTTCTGTCACCGTCTACGCAGGGTATTAAGCAATTTACCCGAAGATATTTCGCTCCTGCGGTCTTGGACGGAGGCCAGGATAAGGCCTGGCTCCAACCTAAGTCACTGAAGGAGTGGGCAATTAAGCTTTAACCATCAGTGACTTTGAATCTGGGTTCTGAATTGAGCATTCAATCAGAACAACGGGCGTAAGATTCTAGATGAATTTTTCGCCCGTTTCAAGCAGCAATTAGTTTGCTGCTGCGCTCAGACCAGCCTGGTCAACGGCAACGCCGGCGCCCATGGTGGTAGAGATGCTAACTTTCTTGATGTACACGCCTTTAGCCTGAGATGGTTTCGCTTTTTTCAGCGCAACCAGCAGAGATTCCAGGTTTTCTTTCAGTTTGTCAGCGTCGAAGTCCACTTTACCGATGGTAGTGTGGATGATGCCGTTTTTGTCGTTACGATAACGAACCTGACCTGCTTTAGCGTTTTTCACTGCTTCAGCAACGTTAGGGGTTACAGTACCGACTTTCGGGTTTGGCATCAGGCCACGTGGACCCAGAACCTGGCCCAACTGGCCAACAACGCGCATTGCATCTGGAGATGCAATAACAACGTCAAAGTTCATTTCGCCTTTTTTGATCTGATCAGCCAGGTCTTCCATACCTACCAGCTCAGCGCCAGCTGCTTTAGCAGCTTCAGCGTTTGCGCCTTGGGTGAAGACGGCAACACGTACTGAACGACCAGTACCGTGTGGCAGAACAGTCGCGCCGCGAACGTTCTGGTCAGATTTACGAGCATCGATGCCCAGGTTAACGGCAACGTCAACGCTTTCAACGAACTTAGCAGTAGCCAGTTCTTTCAGCAGCGCGATAGCTTCAGCGATGTCGTACTGCTTGGTCGCATCAACTTTGTCACGGATTACGCTCATGCGCTTGGTCAGCTTAGCCATTTATTAATCCTCTACTACCAGGCCCATGGAACGTGCAGTACCTTCGATAGAGCGAGTCATCGCTTCTACGTCAGAACCAGTCATGTCCGCAGCTTTGGTCTCTGCGATTTCACGTACTTGAGCACGCGTTACTTTACCGACTTTGTCTTTGTTCGGCTTACCAGAACCAGACTTGATGCCCGCTGCTTTTTTCAGCAGAACGGCAGCCGGAGGCGTTTTGGTAACGAAGGTGAAAGAACGGTCGCTGTATACAGTGATAACAACTGGAGTAGGCAGGCCTTTCTCCAGAGATTCTGTTTTGGCGTTGAACGCTTTACAGAATTCCATGATGTTAACACCCTGCTGACCCAGTGCTGGACCAACAGGTGGACTTGGGTTCGCCATACCAGCTGCAACTTGCAGCTTGACGTAGGCTTGTACTTTCTTAGCCATGATATTTCCTCAAATGGGTTATAGCGCCTGAAAACAGGCTCCCCGTGATTACGATTTACACGCTGTTACCAGCGCATAAAAACAAAAGGCGCGAAATTATAGGTAAATTTCGCGCCTTCTGCAAGAGCTAAAAAGTGAACAAAAGGGTTAACCTTTCTCCACCTGAGCAAAGTCGAGTTCTACTGGTGTTGCACGGCCGAAGATGGAAACAGAAACCTTTAGGCGGCTCTTTTCGTAATCCACTTCTTCCACCACACCGTTGAAGTCAGCAAATGGACCGTCGTTGACACGTACCATCTCGCCTGGTTCGAACAGCGTTTTCGGACGCGGCTTATCACCTACCTGCTGCAGGCGGTTCATAATCGCATCGACTTCTTTGTCACTAATCGGTGCAGGACGGTCAGAGGTACCACCAATGAAGCCCATTACACGCGGTACACTGCGCACTAAGTGCCAGCTGGCGTCATTCATCACCATCTGGACCAGTACGTAGCCAGGGAAGAATTTACGTTCGCTTTTGCGACGCTGGCCGCCACGGATTTCCACGACTTCTTCAGTCGGCACCATGACTTCGCCAAACAGTTCTTCCATGTTGTGCAGTTTGATATGCTCTTGCAGCGACTTCGCTACGCGGGCTTCAAAACCGGAAAACGCCTGAACGACGTACCAGCGTTTTTTTGGAGCTTCAGACATCTCAGAACCTCAGGCCAGTAATAAACGATACCAGACGGACCAGAATACCATCCAGCCCCCACAAAATCAGTGACATCACGGCAGTGACCGCGGCAACGATTAACGTGGTGTGCAATGTTTCCTGGCGAGTCGGCCAAATGACCTTACGCATTTCGGTTCTTGCTTCACGAGCAAAAGCCACGGTCGCTTTACCTTTAATAGTCAGCAACGCAATACCGCCCGCCGCAGCGATCAGTACTACAACAGCCAGCGCGCGCAGAGGCAGCGTGACATCACGATAAATATAGTTACCCACGATTGCTACTAACAGCAATGCGATAACACCAATCCACTTTATCGCTTCCAGGCCGCGTCCGCTTCCTTGAGCTTCGGTATTCGCACTCATAAACCAACCTGCCACAATAATTCAGAAACAATTCTGCCCCGCAGAGCGAGGCATCCAAACCGAATGAGCTTTTGGGCGTAACTCGGTATCCGACGCCGTAAACCAGAGCCTGTCTCAGCAATGATTATGATCGAAAATCACTGATGAGCCAGGTTCTATGTAACAGCGTGCAAAAAGGGCATCAAATGATGCCCTTTTCATGTGCATTGCGTCAAATATTATCGCAATTAAGCGATGATTTCAGCAACAACACCCGCACCAACAGTACGGCCGCCTTCACGGATTGCGAAACGCAGACCCTGATCCATCGCGATTGGCTTGATCAGAGTAACAGTCATTTTCACGTTGTCGCCTGGCATTACCATTTCAACGCCTTCTGGCAGTTGAACGTCGCCGGTCACGTCAGTAGTACGGAAGTAGAACTGAGGACGGTAGCCTTTGAAGAACGGAGTATGACGG
>NZ_BBOC01000075.1:0-25829 GCF_001485335.1 Type-D symbiont of Plautia stali
CCGTATTAACAGCAACCTAACAGCACCAACAACAACCGATAAGCATAAAAACAACGCTTCGTTGACTTATATCAAATGCAAGTGTAGCACGTTAACACTTTTATGAAAAACTTCTCCAGGAATGCAAGCTTAGCTCACAAAAAGCAGCATTTTTGCTACATTTTGGCTGCATAACATTAAAACTAAAACCTGCAGGAAATAATATTTCAATAATATGAAAAACAATGATTTTATATTAATAAAACGTAGAAATTTCGCTTATATGCCACGTATTCTTCTCCCCATGGATTTTATCCTCTTTTAACATCCTTAACATCTTATTTTCTCTCACCCGTGTGGTTGGTATTTTTGCCACTGCATGCCAACATAGGGCGAGTTGTTAACAGTTCGATGGAAAAATCATGCATTTCCCCCTGATCCTTGTCTCACCCGCCCGTCCAGAGAATATCGGCGCGGCAGCCCGCGCCATGAAAACCATGGGCTTTAGCGAATTGCGCATTGTGGCCAGCGATGCCTGGCAAGATCCCGCCGCGCGCCGTGTGGCGCACGGTGCCGGTGAGATCCTTGATAACGTTAAAACCTACGGCACCTTGAGTGAAGCGTTGGCAGACGTGGATTTCTCTGTCGCCACCACTGCACGCAGCCGCGCGAAGTTCCGCTACTACGCGACGCCAACCCAGGTAGAAACCATCCTGCAGGAGAAGCGCCAATGGCTGAGTCGTATCGCACTGGTGTTTGGTCGTGAAGACAGCGGGTTAACCAATGAGGAGCTGGAGCAGGTCGATCTGCTGACCGGTATTCCGATGGCCAATGATTATCCCTCGCTCAATCTCGGCCAGGCGGTGATGGTTTACTGCTATCAGTTATCGGCGCTCAATCAGGTTGCGGTTGAACGCAATGAAGCGGCAAATGAACATCAGTTGCAGGCTTTACGTGAACGCTTCCATCAACTGCTGGTGAAGCTGGAGGTGAGTGACGATGCGAAAATGGCGGACTGGATCGATCAACGTATCGGCTTACTGGAACAGCGTGATAGCGCCATGCTGCATCGGTTGCTGCATGATGTAGAAAAAAACTTATAGATAAATAATCGGTGAATATGCGGGTTCTTAGTGACAGATCGGGAAACCAGGCTATCTGTTGAACGATCCCAATATGATTTGCGCGCAGAAACCGAACTCTGCGCAGCAGCCGTAAAATCGCGGCTAAGACAAATTCGTTGACTTAACGTGCGCTTTGCTTTACTTCTGGAAGGCAGACGGACAAGACAAAGACAGACAGAAAAAATCTCAATGCGTAATCACAGCCTGAACACCACAATTATTATTACCACCACCATTACCACAGGTAACGGTGCGGGCTGACGCATACAGGAAAAACAAAGAAAAAAGCCCGCACCTAAACAGTGCGGGCTTTTTTTTCGGCAAAAAATTCAGGAGAGCTTCAATCATGCGAGTGCTGAAATTCGGCGGAACCTCAGTAGCCAATGCGGAACGTTTTCTTCGCGTGGCAGATATTCTGGAAAGCAACGCGCAACAGGGACAGGTTGCCACCGTGCTCTCTGCGCCAGCGAAAATCACCAATCATCTGGTGGCGATGATTGAGAAAACCATCAGTGGCCAGGACGCGCTGCCGAATATCAGCGATGCCGAACGTATTTTTGCCGAACTGCTGCAAGGCCTGACAGAAGCCCAGCCGGGTTTTGACTTCGATGGACTGAAAACCCGTATCGAGTTGGAATTCGCGCAGCTGAAACAGGTGCTGCACGGTATCAGCCTGCTCGGTCAATGCCCGGATGCCGTGAATGCTGCCATCATCTGCCGCGGTGAAAAGCTATCTATCGCCATTATGGAAGCGCTGCTGCAGGCACGTGGCCACAAAGTGACGGTGATCGATGCGGTTGAGAAACTGCTGGCGGTGGGTCACTACCTCGAATCCACTGTTGATATCGCCGAATCCACCCGCCGTATCGCCGCAAGCCAAATCCCTGCCGATCACATGATTCTGATGGCCGGTTTCACTGCCGGTAACGAGAAGGGCGAACTGGTGGTGCTGGGCCGTAATGGCTCCGACTACTCGGCGGCGGTGCTGGCAGCGTGCTTACGCGCCGACTGCTGCGAAATCTGGACTGACGTAGACGGTGTTTACACCTGCGACCCGCGTCAGGTGCCGGATGCTCGCCTGCTGAAGTCGATGTCCTATCAGGAAGCGATGGAGCTTTCCTACTTCGGCGCGAAAGTGTTGCATCCACGTACCATCGCCCCGATTGCTCAGTTCCAGATCCCTTGCCTGATTAAAAATACCGCCAATCCGCAAGCGCCCGGCACCCTAATCGGTGGCGAAGGCGAACTGGATGAGAATCCGGTGAAAGGCATCACCAACCTTAACAACATGGCGATGTTTAACGTCTCTGGCCCGGGCATGAAAGGCATGGTCGGCATGGCGGCGCGCGTGTTTGCCGCGATGTCACGCACCGGTATCTCTGTCGTACTGATCACCCAATCCTCTTCTGAATACAGCATCAGCTTCTGCGTGCCGCAGAGCGAGCAGGCGCGTGCGCGTCGCGTGCTGGAAGAGGAGTTCTACCTCGAACTGAAAGATGGCCTGCTGGATCCGCTGGATGTGCTGGAGCAGTTGGCGGTGATCTCGGTGGTCGGTGATGGCATGCGCACTCTGCGCGGTATCTCCGCGAAATTCTTCTCAGCGCTGGCCCGTGCCAACATCAATATCGTGGCGATTGCACAGGGCTCTTCCGAGCGTTCCATTTCGGTGGTGGTGAGTAACGATGAAGTCACTACCGGCGTGCGCGTGGTGCATCAGATGCTGTTTGCCACCGATCAGGTGATCGAAGTGTTCGTGGTGGGCGTGGGCGGTGTCGGTGCCGCGTTGCTGGAGCAGCTACACCGTCAGCAGGCGTGGCTGAAAGAGAAGCACATTGATTTGCGCGTATGCGGTATCGCCAATTCACGTGCCTTGCTGACTAACGTTCACGGCATCGATCTCAGCAACTGGAAATCTGCGCTGAGCGAAGCCAAAGAGCCGTTTAATCTCGGTCGCTTGATTCGTCTGGTGAAGGAGTATCACCTGCTTAACCCGGTGATTGTGGACTGTACTTCAAGCCAGGCTGTGGCCGATCAGTATGCTGACTTCCTGGCTGAAGGTTTCCACGTGGTCACGCCAAATAAAAAGGCCAACACTTCATCCTGGAATTACTATCAGCAGATGCGAGCGGCGGCCGCCAAGTCTCGCCGCAAGTTCCTGTATGACACCAACGTTGGTGCCGGTCTGCCGGTGATCGAAAACCTGCAAAATCTGATGAGCGCTGGAGACGAGCTGATCAAATTCTCCGGTATCCTCTCCGGTTCGCTCTCCTTTATCTTCGGTAAGCTGGACGAGGGGGTTTCGCTGTCAGAAGCCACCAAGATGGCGCGTGAGATGGGCTTTACTGAGCCGGATCCGCGTGACGACCTTTCCGGCACCGATGTGGCGCGTAAACTGCTGATTCTGGCCCGTGAAGCCGGTCATCAGTTAGAGCTGAGCGATATTGAGATCGAACCGCTGCTGCCCGCCGAACTGACTGACATCGCCGACGTTGAGCAATTTATGGCTCGCCTGCCGGAACTGGATGATGCTTTTGCCGCCCGCGTTGCCAAAGCGCGTGATGAAGGTAAAGTGTTACGCTTCGTCGGCGCGATTGAAGAAGGTGGCGTCTGCAAAGTGAAAATCGATGCGGTGGACGGTAACGATCCACTGTACAAAGTGAAGAACGGCGAGAACGCGCTGGCGTTTTACAGCCGCTATTATCAGCCAATCCCGCTGGTTCTGCGTGGATATGGCGCGGGGAATGATGTCACAGCGGCCGGCGTATTTGCCGACTTGCTGCGTACACTGTCGTGGAAGTTGGGAGTTTGATGATGGTAAAAATTTATGCACCGGCCTCGATAGGTAACGTCAGCGTCGGCTTTGATGTGCTGGGCGCGGCGGTTTCGCCGGTGGATGGCACCCTGTTGGGTGACTGTGTATCCGTGGAAGCGGCAGACAGCTTTAGCCTGGTCAACACCGGGCGCTTTGTCAGCAAGCTGCCGACCAATCCGCATGAGAACATCGTGTATCAGTGCTGGGAGCGCTTCTGCCAGGCGATTAGCAAACAAGTGCCGGTAGCGATGACGCTGGAAAAGAACATGCCGATCGGTTCAGGTCTGGGTTCCAGCGCCTGTTCCGTGGTGGCCGGTTTGATGGCAATGAACGAATTCTGCGGCAAGCCGCTGAATGATACCGAACTGCTGGCGCTGATGGGCGAGCTGGAAGGGCGTATTTCGGGTAGCGTGCATTACGACAACGTCGCGCCTTGCTTCCTCGGCGGCGTGCAGTTGATGATTGAAGAGAACGGCATCATCAGTCAGGACGTACCGTGCTTTGACGACTGGCTGTGGGTGATGGCGTATCCGGGCATCAAAGTCTCTACCGCCGAAGCGCGTGCGATTCTGCCTGCGCAATATCGCAAAGACGATGCCATCAAGCATGGTCGCCTGTTAGCCGGCTTTATTCACGCCTGCCATACCCGTCAGCCGCTGCTGGCGGCTAAACTGATGCAGGATGTGATTGCCGAACCTTACCGCACCAAACTGCTGCCGGGCTTCGCCGAGGCGCGTCAAGCCGCAGCCGATATTGGCGCGCTGGCATGTGGTATTTCGGGCTCAGGCCCGACACTTTTCGCTGTTTGCAACGAGATGGCAACGGCACAGCGGATGGCAGACTGGCTGAGCCAGCACTATCTGCAAAATGATGAAGGCTTCGTCCATATCTGCCGTCTTGATACGGCTGGCGCACGTAACTTGGGATAACGCATGAAACTCTACAACCTTAAGGATCACAACGAGCAGGTGAGCTTTGCTCAGGCCGTTAAGCAGGGCCTCGGCTCGCAGCAAGGCCTGTTTTTCCCGCTCGAACTGCCGGAATTCGAACTGACCGACATCGATGCGATGCTGGAGATGGATTTCGTCAGCCGCAGCAGCAAAATTCTCTCTGCATACATTGGAGATGAGATTGCCGCACACCAGTTGGCGGAGCGCGTGAAAAACGCCTTTGCCTTCCCGGCACCGGTGGCGAAAGTCAGTGACGATGTGGCTTGCCTTGAACTGTTCCATGGCCCAACGCTGGCATTCAAAGATTTCGGCGGCCGTTTCATGGCGCAGATGCTCTCTTATGTGTCCGGTGCCGATGAGCAGATCACGATTCTGACCGCGACCTCCGGTGATACCGGCGCAGCGGTGGCCCATGCGTTCTACGGCATGGAAAACGTGCGCGTGGTGATCCTGTATCCGCAGGGCAAAATCAGCCCGCTGCAGGAGAAACTGTTCTGTACGCTGGGTGGCAACATTGAAACCATCGCGGTGGAAGGCGATTTCGATGCCTGCCAGGCGCTGGTGAAGCAGGCGTTTGATGATGAAGAGCTGAAGAAGGCGATTGGCCTGAACTCGGCGAACTCCATCAACATCAGCCGTCTGTTAGCGCAGATCTGCTACTACTTTGAAGCCGTGGCGCAGTTGCCACAAGAGCAGCGCAATCAGCTGGTGGTTTCGGTGCCAAGCGGTAACTTTGGTGACCTGACGGCTGGCCTGCTGGCGAAATCACTCGGTTTGCCGATCAAGCGCTTTATCGCGGCCACCAACGCCAACGATACCGTGCCGCGCTTCCTGGGTAACGGTGAATGGCAGCCGAATGCGACCGTAGCAACCTTGTCGAATGCGATGGATGTCAGCCAGCCAAACAACTGGCCGCGCGTGGAAGAGTTGTTCCGCCGTAAAACCTGGCGTCTGACCGATCTGGTGTCTGGCGCGGTATCTGATGAGACCACCAAATCCACCATGCGCGAGCTGGCGGAGATTGGCTATATCTCTGAACCGCACGCGGCGATTGCCTATCGTATGCTGCGCGACAACCTGCAGGAAGGTGAATTCGGTCTGTTCCTCGGCACTGCGCATCCGGCCAAGTTCAAAGAGAGCGTGGACGAGATTCTGGGTCAGGAACTGCCGCTGCCAAAAGAGCTGGCAGAGCGCGCTGAACTGCCACTGCTGTCACACTACCTGAAAGCGGATTTCGCAGAACTGCGTAAGTTTTTGCTGAAATAATTCAATAAATTGTGTGGCATTGCACTTTTGTAGGGTCGCCATTTATGGCGACCTGATTACCAGGTGCGCATGAATGCGCACCCTACAGTGCTAAGATTCGCGGCGCTTAAACACCAACTCGTTACCCTTGCTCTCATCCGCCGCAAAGAAATACCCATCCACATCAAACTCTTTCAGCTGCTCGGGCTTGCTCAGGCGGTTCTGAATCACGTAGCGGCTCATCAGGCCACGCGCTTTCTTGGCGTAGAAACTGATCACCTTAAACTTGCCGTTCTTCTCATCGAGGAACACCGGCTTGATCAACTCACCGTTAAGCTGCTTCGGCTTCACCGCTTTGAAGTATTCATCAGACGCCAGATTGATCAGCACTTCATCGCCTTGCTCCGCCATCGCGTCATTGAGCTTCTGCGTCAGTAAATCGCCCCAGAAACCGTAGAGATCTTTCGCTGCCGGGTTGGCCAACTTGATGCCCATCTCCAGACGGTAAGGCTGCATCAAATCCAGCGGGCGCAGCACGCCGTATAAACCAGACAGGATGCGCAGGTGCTGCTGAGCGAAATCAAAATCTGCCTCACTGAACGTCTCTGCCTGCAAACCGGTGTAGACATCACCTTTAAACGCCAGAATCGCCTGACGTGCATTGTCGAGCGTGAAGGGCGGCTGCCACTGGTTAAAGCGATCGGCATTCAGATGCGCCAGTTTGTCGCTGATGCCCATCAGCGAACTGATCTGCGCGGGTGAGAGATCGCGCGCAACATCGATCAGCTGTTGTGATTTTTCTAACAGGGTTGACTGCGTAAAGCGCTGTGTCGCCAGCGGGCTTTCAAAATCCAGTGTCTTCGCTGGCGAGATAACCATCAGCATCGTGTTTGTCCTTGTTGACCCGCCTGTTTACAGGGGATTGGTGGGAATTAAGTTGCGACGAGTGTAGCAAAAAAGCTGCACGGATCGGCAAATCACTCCCATTTGTCGGCGCTATCGTAATGAGGCACTTCGTGATGTTGCGCACTGATTTGTGCGTGATATTATCCCAACAGCCTTTTACACCCTGACAGTCAACCTAAGAGAAAGAGAACCATGACGGACAAACTTACTTCCTTGCGTCAGCTGACTACTGTGGTCGCCGACACCGGTGATATCGCGGCGATGAAGCTTTATCAGCCGCAAGATGCGACCACCAACCCTTCTTTGATCCTCAACGCCGCTCAAATCCCTGAATACCGCAAACTGATTGACGAAGCCATTACCTGGGCACGTCAGCAGAGCAGCAACAAAGAAGAGCAGCTGGCACTGGTTTCTGACAAGCTGGCCGTTAACATTGGTCTGGAAATTCTGAAACTGATCCCAGGCCGTATTTCTACTGAAGTTGACGCACGTCTCTCTTACGACACCGAAGCGAGCATCGCGAAGGCGCGTAGCCTGATCAAACTGTACAACGATGCGGGCATCAGCAACGACCGTATCCTGATCAAACTGGCTTCAACCTGGCAGGGCATCCGTGCTGCTGAGCAGCTGGAAAAAGAAGGCATCAACTGTAACCTGACCCTGCTGTTCTCCTTCGCGCAGGCGCGTGCATGTGCAGAAGCGGGTGTGTTCCTGATCTCACCATTCGTGGGCCGTATCCTCGACTGGTACAAGCAGAACACCGACAAGAAAGAGTACGCTGCGCACGAAGATCCAGGCGTAGTGTCTGTTTCTGAAATTTACAGCTACTACAAGCAGCACGGTTATGAAACTGTGGTAATGGGTGCCAGCTTCCGTAACGTCGGCGAGATCATTGAGCTGGCCGGTTGTGACCGTCTGACCATCTCACCGAACCTGCTGAAAGAGCTGGCAGAGAGCGAAGGTGCGGTTGAGCGCAAACTGAGCTACACCGGTGAAGTCAAAGCGCGTCCAGCGAAAATGACCGAAGCTGAGTTTTTCTGGCAGCACAACCAGGATCCAATGGCCGTGACCAAACTGGCTGAAGGTATCCGCAACTTTGCCATCGACCAGGGCAAACTTGAGAAGATGATCGCCGAACTGCTGTAAGGTGATTGGCCGTGGCGGCACCGGTCGCCACGGTTTTGCGCTTTTCCCTCGCCTCCGCTTTGTATTATCCTCTTTGCATCCCCCTTTATTTGCCGCCTTGCGGTCAACCACAGCGATAACTCAATGGATACTTTACGTATTGGATTAATCTCCGTTTCCGACCGTGCTGCTAACGGCATTTATCAGGATCAGGGCATCCCGGCACTGGAAAGCTGGCTTGCTGCCGCGTTGACCACCCCGTTTGAAATTGAAACTCGCCTGGTGCCAGATGAGCAGCCAATGATTGAGCAGGCAATCTGTGAACTGGTCGATGAGCTGTTCTGCAATCTGGTGCTGACCACCGGCGGAACCGGACCGGCGCGCCGAGATGTGACCCCTGATGCCACTTTGGCGGTTGCCGACCGTGAAATGCCGGGCTTCGGCGAGCAGATGCGCCAAATCAGCCTGCAGTTTGTGCCCACCGCCATTCTTTCACGCCAGGTGGGGGTGATCCGCAAACAGTCTTTGATCCTTAACCTGCCGGGCCAACCAAAATCCATTAAAGAGACGCTGGAAGGGTTAAAAACAGAAGAGGGCACGGTGAAAGTGCCGGGCATTTTCGCGGCTGTACCTTATTGTTTACAGTTACTGGAAGGGCCTTATGTGGAAACCGATCCGCAAGTGGTAGCAGCATTTCGCCCTAAAAGCGCACGTCGTGAGACAAACGTCTGAAGATCACGCTTTTCAGGTATAAAATCTAGCGGAACTGGTGTGGCAAAATATTGACGGTATAGTAACTCCAGCTTTACAACTATACCCTAAGTACTTCGAATTGCAGGAAGGCGGCAACTGAACGAATCCCCGGGAGCATACACCAGTATGTGACTGGGGTGAATGAAGGCAGCCAACGCACCTGCGGTTTGAAGTACGAAGGGTATAAAGTAACTTTGCCTCTGGATACCGTACTATTATGGACGCACACACCACACGTCGACTGAACGGACAGGATTACAAAACCCTGTCGCTGGCCGCCCTTGGCGGGGCGCTGGAATTCTACGATTTCATCATTTTCGTTTTCTTTGCTGCAGTGATTGGCGAGCTGTTCTTTCCGGCGGACATCCCGGAATGGCTGCGTCAGGTGCAGACGTTTGCCATCTTCGCCGCCGGTTATCTGGCGCGTCCGCTGGGTGGCATTATCATGGCCCACTTTGGTGACAAAGTCGGGCGTAAGAAGATGTTCAGCCTGAGTATTCTGCTGATGGCGCTGCCAACCCTGGCGATGGGCGCATTGCCAACTTATGACAGCATCGGTATTGCGGCTCCTTTGCTGATGCTACTGATGCGCGTGCTGCAAGGCGCAGCCATCGGTGGTGAAGTGCCTGGCGCATGGGTGTTTGTGGCAGAGCATGTGCCAGAAAAGCGCATCGGCTTTGCCTGCGGCACGCTGACGGCGGGGTTAACGGCAGGTATTTTGCTTGGCTCGCTGGTGGCTACGGTATTGAATACCACGCTCTCGCCCGCAGCGATTCGCGATCACGGCTGGCGCATCCCGTTCTTCCTCGGTGGTCTGTTCGGTCTACTGGCGATGTATCTGCGTCGCTGGCTGCATGAAACGCCGGTTTTCCAGCAGATGCAGCAGCGAAAAACGCTATCCGAAAAGCTACCGCTACAAACGGTTCTTTCCAGCCATAAACGCAGTATTGTGGTTTCAATGTTAGTGACCTGGCTGCTTTCAGCCTGCATTGTGGTGGTGATTCTGATGGCACCGACGCTGATGCAGAAGCAGCATGGCATTCCGGCGGCACTCAGCTTACAGGCCAACAGCTTCGCCACCATTATGCTGCTGTTAGGCTGTGTGATGGCCGGTTGGCTGGTGGATCGCTTCGGTGCGGCGCGAACGCTGATTGCCGGTTCGCTGCTGTTGGCATTCTTCAGCTGGAACTTCTTCCACCAACTCGGCGGTTCACCCGAGATGCTGTTCACCTGGTATGGCCTGGCAGGATTAAGCGTTGGCGTGGTGGGCGTGGTGCCCTTTGTGATGGTGAAAGCCTTCCCGGCGGCGGTGCGTTTCACCGGCATCTCCTTCTCCTATAACGTGGCCTACGCGATTTTTGGCGGGCTGACGCCCATCAGTGTGACGCTAATGATGCAGCTGACGCCGATGGCCCCCGCCTGGTACGTGCTTGCACTGGCGCTGATTGGCTTGCTGGTCGGCATCTGGTTATGGCGTGACAGCCGCCAGGCAAATGCTCGCCTGGATGTTTCACTGCACTCTTCATAATTTACGTTGCGCGGTGCCAACTGGGGCCGCGCAAACCCGCAAAACCCCCTCCTTCGCCGCTAATTTGTCAGAGATTGAAAATTTTTTTAGTTTAACCCTTGATGCGCTCTGAAGCGGCCCCATTTAGTTGTCATCGAGTGATGTCAGGCAGCAAAAAAATGCCTGACACAGCAGTTGAAAAAAGCCAGTTTGGCCGCATCTCTGCTAACAACGCTAATTGACAAGAATTTAAGTGGGAGACGTTTAGATGGGTAAGATTATTGGTATTGACTTGGGTACAACCAACTCATGTGTTGCGGTTATGGATGGTGGTAAAGCACGTGTGCTTGAAAACGCCGAAGGCGATCGCACCACACCGTCAATCATTGCATATACACAGGATGGCGAAACTCTGGTTGGTCAGCCGGCTAAACGTCAGGCGGTGACTAACCCGCAGAACACCCTGTTCGCAATCAAACGCCTGATTGGCCGTCGTTTCCAGGACGAAGAAGTACAGCGTGATATCAAAATCATGCCGTACAAAATCATCGGTTCTGATAACGGTGACGCATGGCTGGACGTGAAAGGCCAGAAAATGGCACCACCGCAGATTTCTGCAGAAGTGCTGAAAAAAATGAAGAAAACCGCGGAAGATTTCCTCGGTGAAGCGGTAACCGAAGCGGTTATCACTGTTCCAGCTTACTTCAACGATGCACAGCGTCAGGCAACCAAAGATGCCGGCCGTATCGCGGGTCTGGACGTAAAACGTATTATCAACGAACCAACCGCAGCGGCACTGGCTTACGGTCTGGATAAAGGCCAAGGCAACCGCACTATCGCGGTATACGACCTGGGCGGTGGTACTTTCGATATCTCTATCATCGAAATCGATGAAGTAGATGGCGAAAAGACCTTCGAAGTACTGGCAACCAACGGTGATACTCACCTCGGTGGTGAAGACTTCGACAGCCGTCTGATCAACTACCTGGTGGCAGAATTCAAGAAAGACCAGGGTATCGATCTGCACAACGATCCACTGGCGATGCAGCGTCTGAAAGAAGCCGCTGAGAAAGCGAAAATTGAACTGTCTTCTGCACAGCAGACCGACGTCAACCTGCCGTACATCACTGCAGACGCGACCGGTCCTAAGCACCTGAACATCAAAGTGACCCGTGCGAAACTGGAATCACTGGTTGAAGATCTGGTGACCCGTTCTATCGAGCCACTGAAAGTTGCGCTGCAGGATGCAGGTCTGTCTGTTTCTGACATCAACGACGTGATCCTCGTCGGTGGTCAGACTCGTATGCCAATGGTTCAAGCCAAAGTGACCGAATTCTTTGGTAAAGAGCCACGTAAAGACGTGAACCCAGATGAAGCGGTGGCTGTTGGTGCTGCGGTTCAGGGGGGTGTATTGGCGGGTGAAGTGAAAGATGTTCTGTTGCTGGACGTTACCCCACTGTCACTGGGTATCGAAACCATGGGCGGCGTGATGACGGCGCTGATCAGCAAGAACACCACTATCCCAACCAAGCACAGCCAGGTGTTCTCAACCGCTGAAGATAACCAGTCTGCCGTGACCATTCACGTGCTGCAGGGTGAGCGTAAGCGTTCTGGTGATAACAAATCACTGGGCCAGTTCAACCTCGACGGTATTCAGGCTGCACCGCGCGGTATGCCGCAGATCGAAGTCACCTTCGATATCGATGCCGATGGTATCCTGCATGTGTCCGCGAAAGACAAAAACAGCGGTAAAGAGCAGAAGATCACCATCAAAGCTTCTTCAGGTCTGAACGAAGAAGAGATCGAAAAAATGGTGCGTGACGCGGAAGCTAACGCTGAGTCTGACCGTAAGTTCGAAGAGCTGGTACAGACCCGTAACCAGGGTGACCAGATTGCTCACAGCACCCGTAAGCAGTTGGATGAAGCCGGTGACAAACTGTCTGCTGAAGACAAAGCACCGATCGAGTCTGCGCTGACCGAGTTGAACACCGCGCTGAAAGGCGAAGACAAAGCAGACATCGAAGCCAAAATGCAGGCTCTGATGGAAGTTTCAAGCAAACTGATGGAACTGGCACAGCAGCAAGGCCAGGCGGGCGCAGCAGATGCGGGCGACGCTTCAGCGAAGAAAGATGACGATGTTGTCGATGCTGAATTCGAAGAAGTTAAAGACAAAAAATAATTGCCCCTGACCGGGCACAACGGCTGGCCTGACAGTCGTTGAAACCAGCACGGGCGTAGGAGATCTCTCCACGCCCGTGCGATCATGTTAAGGGCAGAACAAATATGGCTAAGAGTGATTTATACGAGATCTTAGGCGTCTCTAAATCCGCAGATGAGCGTGAAATCAAAAAGGCCTATAAGCGCCTGGCGATGAAATACCATCCGGATCGCAATCCGGACAATAAAGAAGCCGAAGCGAAGTTTAAAGAGATCAAAGAAGCCTACGAAATCCTGACCGATGCGCAAAAGCGTGCGGCCTATGACCAGTATGGTCATGCAGCCTTTGAACAAGGTGGCATGGGCGGCGGTGGATTTGGTGGCGGTGGCTTCGGCGGCGGCGGTGCTGATTTTAGCGATATCTTTGGCGACGTATTTGGCGATATTTTTGGTGGTGGACGCCGTCAGCGTGCTGCCCGTGGTGCCGATTTACGCTACAACATGGAGCTGTCGCTGGAAGAAGCGGTACGCGGCGTGACCAAAGAGATCCGCATTCCAACCCTGGAAGAGTGCGACGTTTGCCACGGCAGCGGTGCCAAAGCGGGTACGCAGCCACAGACCTGTTCGACCTGTCATGGTGCGGGCCAGGTGCAGATGCGCCAGGGTTTCTTTACCGTGCAGCAGGCGTGTCCGACCTGTCACGGTCGGGGTTCCGTGATCAAAGATCCTTGCAACGCCTGTCATGGCCATGGTCGCGTGGAGCGTCAGAAAACCTTGTCGGTGAAAATTCCGGCGGGCGTTGACACCGGTGACCGTATCCGTCTGAGCGGTGAAGGTGAAGCCGGTGAGCACGGTGCACCAGCAGGCGATCTCTACGTTCAGGTTTCAGTGAAGAAACACCCGATCTTCGAGCGTGAAGATAACAACCTGTACTGCGAAGTGCCGATCAACTTTGCCATGGCCGCGCTGGGTGGCGAGATTGAAGTGCCGACCCTGGATGGCCGTGTGAAGCTGAAAGTGCCGTCGGAAACTCAAACCGGCAAACTGTTCCGCATGCGCGGTAAAGGCGTGAAATCGGTGCGTGGCGGTGCAGTCGGTGACTTGCTGTGTCGTGTGGTGGTGGAAACTCCGGTTAGCCTCAACGACAAACAGAAAGCGCTGTTGCGTGAACTGGAAGAGAGTTTTGGTGGCCCAACGGGTGAGAAAAACAGCCCGCGCTCCAAGAGCTTCTTTGACGGTGTGAAAAAGTTCTTTGACGATCTGACCCGTTAATCGGTTTAGTGGTTCACAATGAAGCGGAGAGAAGACTCTCCGCTTTTTTTATGCCTGCTAAACAATAGATCGATTTTTCCGATCCATAAACGAGACATAAGCTGCTTTTAACGAGGTATATACGCCGCTACACTAGCCGTCAAAATTGTCCTGCTCAGGAGGAGTTGTGAACAAACCCCGTAGTATTCGGAGCTTATTGAAAAGCTTTATTGCCAGCGATGCCAGTAACGGCATTGTATTAATTCTGGCTGCTGTAGCAGCAATGATTCTCGCCAACAGCGCAGAAACCGCGCAAGGTTATCAGTCGTTCCTCGCTGAGCCGGTGCAAATCCGCTTTGGCGCACTGGACATCAGTAAAAACCTGCTGCTGTGGATCAACGATGCGCTCATGGCATTGTTCTTCCTGTTAATTGGTCTTGAGGTGAAGCGTGAGTTGATGA
Organism: Type-D symbiont of Plautia stali; assembly: GCF_001485335.1. NCBI lineage: Bacteria > Pseudomonadati > Pseudomonadota > Gammaproteobacteria > Enterobacterales > Enterobacteriaceae > Type-D symbiont of Plautia stali. The sequence goes on from NZ_BBOC01000075.1 coordinate 14,271, forward strand.
TTGGCGAATTAGCCAGCCGTGACCGCGCCATTTTCCCGGTTATTGCCGCGCTTGGTGGTATGGTGGTCCCGGGACTGATTTTCTTCGGTTTCAATCACGCGGATGAAATCGCGCGTAATGGCTGGGCCATCCCAACGGCCACCGATATTGCCTTTGCGTTGGGCGTGCTGGCACTGCTTGGCAGCCGTGTACCCACTGCACTGAAAGTCTTCTTGATGGCCCTGGCGATTATTGACGATCTCGGCGCTATCGTGATTATCGCGTTGTTCTATACCAGCGATCTTTCTGTGCTGTCGCTCAGCGTGGCGGCCGGCGCAATTGTGCTGTTAGCGATCCTGAATCGCTGCGGCGTGCGTAACATCGCGGTGTATATGCTGGTGGGTATCGTGCTGTGGACGGCGGTGCTGAAATCGGGTGTCCATGCCACGCTGGCGGGCGTGATTGTCGGCTTCTTTGTGCCGCTGGAAGAGAAAGAAGGGCATTCGCCTGCGGAGCATCTGGCACACGGATTGATGCCGTGGGTGAACTGGTTGATCCTGCCGCTGTTCGCCTTTGCCAACGCCGGCATCTCGTTAAGTGGCATTACTTTCGGTGATGTGCTGTCACCGGAACCGCTGGGTATTATCCTCGGCCTGCTGATCGGTAAACCGCTGGGTATCACGCTGTTCTGCTTGCTGGCGGTGAAGTGGCGGCTGGCGGTGTTGCCGAACGGCACCAGAATCCGCGATATCATGGCAATAGGTGTGCTCTGTGGCATTGGTTTCACCATGTCGATATTTATCAGCTCGCTGGCCTTTGATGCCGCTCATGAGCAACTGGTGACCTTCTCAAAACTCGGTATCCTCAGCGGTTCGCTGTTGTCGGCAGTAATTGGCTACACACTGCTGCGCATCAAACTGCGCTAACAGGGAAGGAGGCGAAAGCCTCCTTTTTTATGATGAATCAGCTCAACTTTAATCATCTCTATTATTTCTGGCAGGTGTGTAAAACCGGCTCGGTGGTGCGTGCCGCCGATGTGCTGTGCCTGACACCACAAACGGTCACTGGGCAAATTAAAGCACTTGAGTTGCAGCTAGGCGGCGTGCTGTTCAGACGGCAAGGGCGTGGATTAGTGCCCAACGAGCTGGGACAGTTAGTGTTTCGCTATGCTGACCGTATGTTCATGCTCAGCCAGGAGATGCTGGATATCGTTAACTACCGCAAAGAGTCTCACGTGCTGTTTGATGTGGGCGTGGCGGATGCGTTGTCCAAGCAATTAGTGAGCAAGGTGTTGGAAGCGGCTGTGGTCTCGGATGAGAGCATTCATCTGCGCTGTTTTGAGTCAACGCACGAGATGTTGCTGGAGCAGTTGAGCCAGCACAAGCTGGACATGATCGTCTCAGATTGCCCCATAGACTCGACACAACAGGAAGGGCTGTTTTCGGTTAAGCTCGGGGAGTGCCCGATTAGTTTCTGGTGTAATGCGCCTTTGCCGGATAGTCCATTTCCCGCTTGTTTAGAGCAGCGCCGTTTGCTGATTCCGGGGCGTCGATCGATGTTGGGGCGCAAGTTACTGAACTGGATTCACCATCAGGGATTGCAGGTTGAGATTCTCGGTGAGTTTGATGATGCGGCATTAATGAAGGCCTTCGGCGCGCAAAACAACGCGATTTTCGTCGCACCGACGCTATATGGCTCAGAGAACTATCACGACAATTCGATTCGTGAGATAGGGCGGTTAGAGGCGGTTATGGAGGAGTATCACGTGATCTTCGCCGAGCGTATGATTCAACATCCGGCGGTGCAGCGCATCTGCAATCGGGATTTCAGCGACTTGTTTAATGCGGAATAGCAGGCATAAAAAAACCGGCTAAGCGCCGGTTCTTTCGACAAAGCGATAACCTAACAGGCGATTAAGCCAGTTTGGTGATCTGAGCAGCCAGGTTTGCTTTATGGCGTGCAGCTTTGTTTTTGTGGATCAGACCTTTAGCAGCCTGACGGTCCACGATTGGTTGCATTTCGTTGAATGCGTTCTGCGCAGCAGCTTTGTCGCCTGTTGCGATAGCCGCGTATACTTTCTTGATGAAAGTACGCATCATTGAACGGTTGCTTGCGTTATGCTTGCGACGTTTCTCAGATGTTACGGCGCGTTTCTTAGCTGATTTGATATTAGCCAAGGTCCAACTCCCAAATGTGATCTATATGGACAAATCAAAGGCCGAGGACTATGCCTTTTGCGCCTTCTTTTGTCAATGGATTTGTGCAAATAAGCGTCGTTTTAGCAACGGCGCTTGATTACGTAATTGATGGCGCAGGATTCTACCAGCAACCCGGCGCTGAATACAGTATTTCGCACTAAAAATCTTCATTACCTGCCTGAGCAATGGGTTGCGTGCGCTTTAAGCCGCACCATACACAGGAAAGGCACGTATACGGGTTAACCTGAAGGCCATTCAAGGGTATAATCCGCCGATTTCCACCGGTTTGAGTCAGCCATGAAGTTTATCCGCGGTATTTATAATCTGAAAGAGCAGCATCGCGGCTGCGTCCTGACCATTGGCAATTTCGACGGCGTCCATCGCGGCCATCAGGCTTTGATGGCGGAATTGATTGCTGAGGGACGTAAACGCAATCTGCCGGTGGTGGTGATGCTGTTTGAGCCGCAACCGCTTGAGTTGTTTGCTGGTGATAAAGCGCCAGCGCGCCTGACGCGTTTGCGCGAAAAACTAAAGTATCTCGAACAGGCTGGCGTTGATGCCGTGCTCTGTGTCCGTTTTGATCGCCGCTTTGCCGCGCACTCCGCACAAAGTTTTATTGCCGAACTGTTGGTGGATAAGCTCGATGTGAAGTTCCTCGCAGTGGGGGATGATTTCCGCTTTGGCGCTGGTCGCCAGGGGGATTTCCTGTTATTACAGAAAGCCGGTGTCGAGTATGGCTTCGAAGTCATCAGCACCCAGTCTTATTGTGATGGCGGCAAACGTATCAGCAGCACTGCGGTACGACAGGCGCTGGCGCAGGATGATTTTGCGCAGGCACAGGCGCTGTTGGGCCATCCGTTCAGCATTTCAGGCCGCGTGGTGCACGGTGATGCACTGGGCCGCACGATTGGTTTTCCCACCGCGAATATTCCTTTACGCCGCACGGTAACGCCGGTGAAGGGGGTTTTTGCGGTTGAAGTTTTAGGCCTGGGTGACCAACCCATTCCCGGCGTGGCTAACATTGGCACACGTCCGACGGTAAAAGGTCTGCGTCAGCAGCTTGAAGTTCACCTGCTTGACACACATATGAATCTCTATGGGCATCACATTGATGTGGTGCTGAAACAGAAGATTCGCGACGAACAGCGTTTCGCTTCGCTGGACGCGCTGAAAGAACAAATTGCGAAAGATGTGGTGACGGCCCGCCAATTCTTTGGGCTTAACGCACCGGCTTAATGACCGAAATACGGAACCGAGAATCTGATGAGTGACTATAAATCTACCCTGAATTTGCCGGAAACGGGGTTCCCGATGCGTGGCGATCTGGCCAAACGCGAACCGGGAATGCTGCAACGTTGGTATGATGACAACCTGTACGGCATCATCCGCGAAGCCAAAAAAGGGAAAAAAACCTTTATTTTGCATGATGGCCCTCCTTATGCGAACGGCAGCATTCATATTGGTCACTCCGTTAACAAGATTCTGAAAGACATTATCGTTAAGTCGAAAGGCATGGCGGGATATGACTCGCCGTATGTGCCAGGTTGGGACTGCCACGGTCTGCCGATTGAGCACAAAGTTGAGCAGATGATCGGTAAGCCTGGCGAGAAAGTCAGCGCCGCGGAGTTCCGTGAAGCCTGCCGCAACTATGCCGCAGAGCAGGTTGAAGGTCAGAAGAAAGACTTCATCCGTCTGGGCGTGCTGGGTGACTGGGATCGTCCGTACCTGACCATGAACTTCAAAACTGAAGCCAACATCATTCGTGCGCTGGGTAAAATCATCGGCAACGGCCATCTGCACAAAGGTGCGAAGCCGGTGCACTGGTGCATGGATTGCCGCTCAGCGCTGGCTGAAGCTGAAGTCGAGTATTACGACAAAACCTCTCCTTCTATCGATGTGATGTTCAACGCCGTCGATGCGGACGCGGTGCGTGCCAAGTTTGGTGTTGCAGCCTCAGAAGGTCCGGTTTCACTGGTGATCTGGACCACTACGCCGTGGACCATGCCAGCTAACCGCGGTATCTCTCTGCATCCAGAGTTCGAATACCAGCTGCTGCAGATCGAAGGTCGTAGCCTGATCCTCGCTAAAGAGATGGTTGAGAGCGTGATGAAGCGCGCGGGCATCGCTGAGTGGACGGTACTGGGCGAATGCAACGGTGCCGCGCTTGAGCTGCAGCTGTTCCAGCATCCATTCCTTGAGCAGATTCAATCCAAAGTGGTCTTAGGCGAGCACGTGACGCTGGAAGCGGGTACCGGTGCGGTACATACCGCACCTGGCCACGGTCCGGATGACTATGTGATTGGTCAGAAATACGGTCTGGAAACCGCTAACCCAGTGGGTCCAGATGGCGCGTATCTGCCAGGTACTTATCCAACGCTGGATGGCGTAAATGTGTTTAAAGCCAACGACATGATCGTTGAGCTGTTAAAAGAGAAAGGTGCACTGCTGCACGTTGAAAAACTGCTGCACAGCTATCCACACTGCTGGCGTCATAAAACGCCGATCATCTTCCGTGCGACTCCACAGTGGTTCATTAGCATGGATCAGAAAGGTCTGCGTGCGCAGTCGCTGAAAGAGATCAAAGGCGTGCAGTGGATCCCAGACTGGGGCCAGGCGCGTATCGAAGCGATGGTGGCGAATCGTCCTGACTGGTGTATCTCACGTCAGCGTACGTGGGGCGTGCCAATGGCGCTGTTCGTACACAAAGAGACCGAGCAGCTGCACCCAGATACGCTTGAGCTGATGGAGAAAGTGGCCAAGTGCGTTGAGCAGGATGGTATTCAGGCTTGGTGGGATCTCGATCCGCGCGATCTGATGGGCGATGACGCAGACAACTACGTCAAAGTGCCGGATACGCTGGACGTGTGGTTCGACTCCGGATCAACCAGCTATTCCGTGGTGGATGCACGCCCTGAATTTGGCGGCCATACGCCGGATATGTATCTGGAAGGTTCCGATCAGCATCGCGGCTGGTTCATGTCTTCTCTAATGATTTCCACGGCGATGAAAGGCAAAGCGCCTTATCGTCAGGTACTGACGCACGGCTTCACCGTGGATGGTCAGGGCCGCAAGATGTCGAAATCCATCGGTAACACCGTTGCGCCACAAGACGTGATGGACAAACTCGGCGCGGACATTCTACGTCTGTGGGTGGCCTCAACCGATTACTCTGGTGAAATGGCGGTTTCCGATGAAATCCTGAAGCGTGCGGCGGACAGCTACCGTCGTATCCGTAACACCGCGCGCTTCTTGTTGGCTAACCTCGCAGGCTTTAACCCGGCCACTGATTGCGTGAAGCCAGAAGAGATGGTGGTCGTGGATCGTTGGGCCGTGGGCCGTGCGCTGGCAGCCCAGCAGGATATCGTCCAGTCTTATGACAACTACGATTTCCACGAAGTGGTGCAGCGTCTGATGCATTTCTGCTCCATCGAAATGGGCTCGTTCTATCTGGATGTGATCAAAGATCGTCAGTACACCGCCAAAGGTGACAGCCTGGCGCGTCGCAGCTGCCAGACCGCGCTGTGGCACATCGCTGAAGCGCTGGTGCGCTGGATGGCACCGATCATGTCCTTCACAGCTGATGAGATCTGGGGCTACCTGCCGGGCGATCGCGCGAAATACGTGTTCACCGAAGAGTGGTACCAAGGTCTGTTTGGTCTGGCCGAAAACGAAGCTCTGAACGATGCTTACTGGGATGACCTGCTGAAAGTGCGCGGTGAAGTCAACAAAGTGATCGAGCAGGCACGTAGCGACAAGCGCATCGGCGGCGCACTGGAAGCCACCGTCACGCTGTACGCAGACGCTGAGCTGGCGGCCAAGTTGCAGGCGTTGGGCGATGAACTGCGCTTTGTGCTGCTGACGTCAGGCGCGATCGTGGCCGATTACGCCACCGCGAGTGTTGAAGCGCAGCAGAGCGAAGTACTGAAAGGTCTGAAAATTGCGCTGCATAAAGCAGAAGGCGAGAAATGTCCGCGCTGCTGGCATTACACTACCGACGTTGGCCAGAATCCGGAGCATGCTGCGGTCTGTGGTCGTTGTTACACCAACGTAGCCGGCAACGGTGAAGTGCGGAAATTTGCCTGATGAGTAAACTCTGCTCTACCGGATTGCGTTGGTTGTGGCTGGTGCTGGTGGTGATCGTGATCGATTTCGCCAGCAAGCAGTGGATCATGAACAACATGATGCTGCACGAGACCAAGCCGCTGATACCGTTTTTGAATCTGTTCTACGCGCACAACTATGGCGCGGCGTTCAGTTTCCTGGCGGACAAAGGCGGCTGGCAGCGCTGGTTCTTTGCCGGCATCGCGATTGCGATTGTCGTGTCGCTGATGGTGATGATGTATCGCAACCGCGCCAGCAACAAATTAACCAATATTGCTTATGCGCTGATTATCGGCGGAGCGTTGGGAAACCTGTTTGATCGTGCTTATCACGGCTTCGTGGTCGATTTCATCGACTTCTATGTCGGCGACTGGCACTTCGCCACCTTTAATATCGCCGACTGCGGAATTTGCATCGGTGCTGCCTTGGTGGTGTTGGAAGGTTTCCTTACGCCGAAAGATAAACAGGTCAAAGAGAAAGGGTAACAACAGATGATGGACTCCGTTCAGCGCGATAGCGCGTTGCTGGTGCATTTCACATTGAAGCTGGAAGATGGCTCAACCGCCGAATCCACGCGCGCCAACGGCAAACCAGCGCTGTTCCGTCTGGGTGATGGCAGCCTGTCTGGTGCGTTAGAAAAGGAACTGCTTGGGCGTAAAGTCGGTGATAAGCACACCTTTACACTGGCACCGGATGATGCCTTTGGTGGCACCAGCCCGGACCTGATCCAGTACTTTTCGCGTCGTGATTTCAAGGATGCAGGTGAGCCGGAAGTCGGGGCCATCATGCTGTTCAGCGGTCGGGGTGGCAGTGAAATGCCCGGCGTAATCCGTGAAGTTTCCGGTGACTCAATCACCGTTGATTTCAACCATCCGCTGGCCGGTCAGCGCATTCAGTTTGAAATTGAAGTGCTGGAGATTGATCCGGTACTGGAGGGTAGTGATGCAAATCCTGTTAGCTAACCCTCGCGGTTTCTGTGCTGGCGTGGATCGCGCCATCAGTATCGTGGAGCGCGCGCTGGAGATGTACGGCGCGCCTATCTACGTGCGTCATGAAGTGGTGCACAACCGCTACGTGGTGAGCAGCCTGCGTGAGCGCGGCGCGATCTTTATCGAAGAGATCAGCGAAGTGCCCGATAACGCCATCCTGATCTTCTCAGCGCACGGGGTTTCTCAGGCCGTGCGTGCTGAAGCCAAAGCACGTAACCTCACCATGTTGTTTGATGCCACCTGCCCGCTGGTGACCAAAGTGCATATGGAAGTCGCACGTGCCAGCCGTAAAGGTGTTGAAGCCATTCTGATTGGTCATGCCGGTCATCCAGAAGTGGAAGGCACCATGGGGCAGTACAACAACCTTAAGGGTGGCATGTATCTGGTGGAGTCGCCGGAAGATGTGTTTAAGCTGAGCGTCAAAGATGAAGGCAATCTGTGCTTTATGACGCAGACCACGCTGTCGGTTGACGATACCTCGGACGTGATCGATGCACTGCGCCAGCGCTTCCCGGCGATTATCGGGCCGCGCAAAGATGATATCTGTTATGCCACGACCAACCGTCAGGAAGCGGTGCGTGTATTGGCGCGTGATGCTGAAGTGGTACTGGTGGTCGGTTCGAAAAACTCCTCTAACTCTAATCGCCTGGCTGAGTTGGCACAGCGTGCAGGGAAACTGGCGAAGCTGATTGATTCAGCGGATGACATCCAGGAAGAGTGGGTGAAAGACAAACAGATCATTGGTGTGACAGCCGGTGCCTCGGCGCCTGATATTCTGGTGCAGCAGGTGATTCAACGCCTGCGTGAACTGGGCGGTGAAGCAGCCATCGAGTTGATTGGCCGTGAAGAGAATATCGTGTTTGAAGTACCGAAAGAGCTGCGCGTCGAAGTGCGCAACGTGCAGTAAGCGATGACAACCGCTGTTTCACAATCAGGCCGACATTGTTCGGCCTTTTCTTTGTCTGTCGCCATGCCAAAGACCACTTCCAGCAGGTGGGATTGCAATTACTGATAATGTTTGGCGGCTGGCGTAAAATTCTTATTATCCCTTTTTTATTGTGGCGTGACTGTTATCTGACCGTTAACCTGTTTACGCTTTGCATGCATAGATTTGTATCAGGAATGAATAAATATGAGTGATATCCGCATTGCTATCGTTGGTGCGCCGGGCCGCATGGGACGCAATTTGATTCAGGCCGCGCAGCAGGCGGAAGGCGTAACCTTAGGCGCCGCTTTGGCCCGTAGCAGTTCTTCACTGCTGGGGACTGATGCTGGAGAGTTGGCGGGCATCGGTAAAATCGGTGTGACCCTGACCGACGATTTGCTGAAAGTGGTAGATGATTTCGATGTGCTGATCGACTTTACCCGCCCGGAAGGCACGCTGGAGTATCTGGCGTTCTGCCGTGAGCACAAAAAGGCGATGGTGATTGGCACCACTGGGTTTGATGAAGCAGGAAAAGAGGCGATTCGCGCTGCGGCGGAAGAGATTGGCATCGTGTTCGCCGCCAACTTCAGCGTGGGCGTCAACCTGGTGCTGAACCTGTTACAGCAGGCGGCGAAGGTGATGGGCGACTATGCCGATATTGAAATCGTTGAAGCGCACCATCGTCATAAAGTTGATGCACCATCAGGTACAGCCTTGGCAATGGGTGAAGCGATTGCCGATGCGATGAACTGGAAACTGGACGAACACGCGGTCTACGCGCGGGAAGGCCATACCGGTGAGCGTAAAGCGCAAACCATTGGTTTTGCCACGGTGCGCGCTGGCGATATCGTAGGTGAACACACTGCTATGTTTGCCGATATTGGTGAGCGCGTAGAGATTACCCACAAGGCCTCCAGCCGTATGACCTTCGCAAATGGCGCGGTTAAAGCGGCAAGTTGGCTAAAGACTAAGAAATCTGGCCTTTATGATATGCGTGATGTGCTGGATTTATCGATGTTGTGAGTGTTGTGAACCATCGTGATGTGGTTATTTCAATCGGTAAGATGTTGATTGAATAGGGCAATGTTTTCATTGCCCTTTATTTTGTCTTTAAAATGATGGTTTGGGCTTCTTAATTGGATGAGGTCATTGTTTTAATGAGTTTGCGATCTATTTTTATTCAAAGTGATGCCAATTTTGACCATTTGGTCAAAAATTTATGCGGTGTAGCACGATTTTCCGATTATTTCCGCTCAGCAACCGTTTATTTTTCCCAGTTTCCTTACTCTTTTATCGCCTTTCTCAGTTTTTAACATTCAAGTGCGCTAAAAATACAAAAAAATAACCACTCAGGGTAGACAAGCTGCAGGTCGATCATTAGAATGCGCGCAATTTGCCAAAATTCGAGCAGTCAGGCGGATTTTGCATTGATTCGGGCATGTATTTTGAATTAATATGCAAATATTGTGACTGTTTATTCCCTGGAGGATGTTTTGATTAAGTCAGCGCTCTTGGTTCTGGAAGACGGAACCCAATTCCACGGTCGGGCCATCGGGGCAACGGGGTCGGCAGTGGGGGAAGTCGTTTTCAATACGTCAATGACTGGTTATCAAGAAATCCTCACTGATCCTTCCTATTCCCGCCAAATCGTTACCCTTACTTATCCCCATATCGGCAATGTTGGCGTTAACGCCGCCGATGAAGAATCCAGCCAAATCCATGCTCAAGGCCTTGTCATTCGCGACCTGCCGCTGATCACCAGCAACTTCCGTAGTGAAGAGAGCCTGTCAGCTTACTTGCAGCGCAATAACATTGTGGGCATCGCCGATATTGATACGCGCAAACTGACCCGTTTGCTGCGTGAGAAGGGCGCACAGAGTGGCTGCATCATTGCAGGGGATAACCCAGACGCCGCACTGGCGCTACAAAAGGCGCAGGCGTTCCCGGGTTTGAAAGGCATGGATCTGGCAAAAGAAGTGACCACCGCGGAAACCTACGCGTGGCAACAGGGTAGCTGGACGCTGGAAGGTGATCTGCCAGAGCAGAAAACTGCCGCAGAGCTGCCATTCCATGTTGTTGCTTATGACTTTGGTGCGAAGCGCAACATCCTGCGCATGCTGGTGGATCGCGGCTGCCGCCTGACGGTTGTCCCAGCGAAAACCAGCGCTGAAGAGGTGCTGGCACTCAATCCCGATGGCATCTTCTTGTCAAACGGCCCGGGTGACCCGGAACCGTGCGATTACGCCATCAACGCCATTCAGGCGTTCCTGAAAACCGATATTCCCGTGTTCGGTATTTGCCTCGGCCATCAGCTGTTGGCGCTGGCCAGCGGTGCTAAGACCATTAAGATGAAGCTTGGTCATCACGGCGGCAACCATCCGGTGAAAGACCTGGATAACAACACGGTGATGATTACCGCGCAGAACCATGGTTTTGCCGTTGATGACAGCCAGTTGCCGGCGAATCTGCGTGTTACGCATGTGTCGCTGTTCGACCAGACTGTGCAAGGTATTCATCGCACCGATAAACCGGCCTTTAGCTTCCAGGGACACCCCGAAGCGAGCCCAGGCCCGCACGATGCGGCGCCGCTGTTCGATCACTTTATCGAACTGATCGAAGCTTACCGTTCTAACGCGAAGTAATCAGGAGCCCACGATGCCAAAACGTACAGACATAAAATCCATCCTGATCCTTGGCGCTGGCCCGATCGTTATCGGCCAGGCATGTGAATTCGACTACTCCGGTGCGCAGGCCTGTAAAGCGCTGCGTGAAGAGGGTTACCGCGTCATTCTGGTCAACTCCAACCCGGCTACCATCATGACCGACCCGGAAATGGCCGATGCGACCTACATCGAGCCAATTCACTGGGAAGTGGTGCGCAAAATCATCGAAAAAGAGCGCCCGGATGCAGTGCTGCCAACTATGGGCGGTCAGACCGCGCTGAACTGCGCGCTGGAGCTGGAGCGTCAGGGTGTACTGGAAGAGTTCGGTGTCACCATGATTGGTGCCACCGCAGACGCCATTGATAAAGCCGAAGACCGTCGCCGTTTCGACGTTGCGATGAAGAGCATCGGTTTGGACACCGCGCGTTCAGGTATCGCACATACCATGGAAGAAGCGCTGGCCGTGGCTGAAGATGTTGGCTTCCCTTGCATCATCCGTCCTTCCTTTACTATGGGCGGCACCGGCGGCGGTATCGCTTATAACCGTGAAGAGTTTGAAGAGATTTGTGAGCGCGGCCTTGACCTGTCGCCGACCAATGAGCTGCTGATTGATGAGTCGCTGATTGGCTGGAAAGAGTACGAGATGGAAGTGGTGCGTGATAAAAACGACAACTGCATCATCGTCTGCTCCATCGAAAACTTCG
>NZ_BBOC01000076.1:0-25779 GCF_001485335.1 Type-D symbiont of Plautia stali
CCGGTTTTCCGCTTCCCGGTAACCACGCGTATTCAGTACCCCCGCTAAAAGCTGTCGGTTAACCTGCATGTGCTGGGCCACCAGCAGGTTCTCGACCACTGACATTTCACGAAACAGGCGGATGTTTTGAAAGGTGCGCGCCAGCCCAGCGCGATTAACCAAGTGGGCTCCACCGAACATTTTGTACCAGACTCGCGATCCCAGGCGTGAAGGATTGAGCCAATCCTGTGGGTGGATTTTCTGCCCCAGCACCTGAATCACGTCAGTGCTGCGCTGGTTAGCATTGAGCATAATGCGCCCGCCGGTGGCGCGATAAAATCCTGTCAGGCAATTGAACACTGTAGTTTTACCTGCACCATTAGGGCCAATCAGCGAGGTGACCGAACCGCGTTCTACAGAGAGGCTGACATCATTGAGCGCTTTGATGCCGCCGAAGCGCATCATCAGATTATCCACTTGCAGAATGGCATCACTCATGGCGCACTCCTTTTCTCACCGGTACGCCAACACGGGCGGTACGCACCAGACCACGCGGTCGCCAAATCATCATCAACACCATCAGCATGCCAAACAGCAGGACGCGATATTCCGCAAAACTGCGCAACAGTTCGGGTGCCACGGTCAGCACAAAGGCCGCGAGCACCACGCCCAGCGTCGAGCCCATTCCCCCCAGCACCACAATCGCCAGAATCAAGGCGGATTCGAAAAAGGTGAAAGACGTTGGATTGACAAATCCCTGATAGCTGGCAAAAAACACCCCGGCAATACCCGCGGTGGATGCGCCCAGCATAAACGCCGAAAGTTTTACCAGCACGTGGTTCAGCCCCATGGCGCGGCAGGCAATTTCATCTTCACGCAACGCTTCCCAGGCACGACCAATCGGCATGCGCGTCAGGCGATGCTTGATAAACAGTACCAGGAGCACCACCAGCACCAGCACCACATAAATGAAGATGAACTTCATATTGGGGTTGTAATCAAGGTGGAAAAATTCGTGATAAGGCACCCCACCGTCCCGCGCGCGTCGGGCAAACTCAAGGCCAAAAAAGGTCGGTGAAGGAACCGATACACCGTTGGGGCCGCCGGTAAACGATAGCCAGTTGGTCAGCACGAGACGGATAATTTCACCGAAACCCAACGTCACGATGGCCAGATAATCACCGTGCATGCGCAGCACCGGAAAGCCCAGCAGCGCACCGGCAAAAGCGGCCAGCAACGCGGCAATCGGCAACATACTCCAGAACCCTAAGCCGAGGTATTCGTAGCCCAATGCCAGACCGTAGGCACCAATGGCGTAAAAGGCCACATAGCCCAAATCAAGCAGCCCGGCGAGACCCACCACAATGTTTAATCCAAGACCGAGCAGAACATAAATCAGCCCGAGAATCGCCACCGTTAACAGATATTTTGTTGAGAGAAAGGGAAACGCCAGCGCCACCACCAGCAAGAGCGGCAACACCCAACGCAGCCGCGAACGATAGCCCGGTTCCCGGACGTAAACACCGTCGTCATTGCCTTCAAACTTACGCTTAAAGCGCTGGCCAAAGGGCGTATGCAGAATCAGGCTGATGACTAAGCGCCCCACCATTACCAGCGCCACCAGCAGTGCAACACGTTGAGGCGACAGTTTGAAGCTGTAGCCATCCAACACCACCCCGACAATGGGACCAAACACCACCAGCGCGATCACGCCAGCCAGCAGTGTATCGAGCAGTGCTTCGCGCACGCCCGTACTTTGCGTCATTGCATTCATCGCGGCATCCTCACACTTTTGCAACCAGCGGACGTCCCAGCAGCCCCTGCGGACGGAAGATCAGAATCACCACCAGCAGAGCAAAGGAGAACACATCTTTATAATCAGAGTTCACCAGCCCCGCGAACTGCGCTTCCGCCACGCCCAACAGCAACCCGCCCAACATGGCGCCAGGCAAAGAACCAATACCGCCTAACACCGCAGCCGTGAAGGCTTTGATGCCGATAATAAACCCGGCATAAAAATCAAAGGTGCCGTAGTTCATGGTCACCAGCACACCCGCCAACCCGGCCATCGCCGCGCCAATCACAAACACCAGAGAAATGACACGATCGGTATTGATACCCAGAATCGAGGCCATGCGTCGGTCCTGCTGCACCGCACGACAGATGCGTCCCAGTTTGGTGTATTGAATAATCCAGGTCAGTAATGCCATGCCGCAGAAGGCGGCGATAAGGATGAACACTTTGGTCCAGGTGATCTGCACAATACCGCCATCAATCTCCATGCGCAGTACGCCTGTCAGTAATGTCGGAATCCCTTGTTGGTTTGGCCCCTGGCTCAACTGAACATAGTTTTGCAGGATCAGTGACATGCCAATCGCTGAAATCAGGGGCGCAAGACGCGTGGAGTTACGCAGAGGTCGATAGGCAATGCGCTCTATCGCCCAGCCGTAAGCGGCAGTGACAATAATGGTAAAAATCAACGTGCCGAAGATCAGCAGTGGAAAGGAGTGAATGCCAAAGTAGCTCAGTAATGCCAGCCCTATCGCACACAGGTAGGCGGAGATCATATATACCTCGCCATGCGCGAAGTTGATCATGCCGATAATGCCGTAAACCATGGTGTAGCCAATAGCGATCAACCCATATACCGCGCCCAACGTCAGGCCGTTGATCATCTGCTGTATGAAGAAAGCGTCCATATATCTCTCGCACGTAAAAGGAACGCAGATTTCGCGTCCAATCGCGAAAAGCCCCGCGTGGCGGGGCCGCGTGTCATATTACAGCTGGTGATATTTGCCTTTGTCATCCCACTGATAAACAACATAATCCGAGACTTTAAGGTCGCCCTTACCGTCCCAGGCTTTTTTACCCATCACGGTATCGACACTATTGGCTTTCAACCAATCACTGGCTTTGGCGTTATCTTTACCGGCAGCTTTGTAGGCCGCAGCAATCGCCTGAACCGACGCATAGGCATAAAGGGTGTAACCTTCCGGTTCGAAACCGCTGGCGCGGAATTTCTCAATCACCGCTTTGCCATCAGGGATGGTGCGCGGGTCATTACCAAAGGTCATATACACGCCTTTGGTATATTGCGGGCCACCTGCTGCCGTCACCATCTCTTCAGTCACGATACAGTCACCGGAGAAGAAGGCGGCGTTGACGCCCTGCTCACGCATTTGACGCACTAGCGGACCCGCTTCCGGGTGGCATCCACCGAAATAGACCACATCAGGTTTAACCGCACCGATTTTCGTTACTAATGCGTTGAAATCTTTTTCACCGCGAGACAGCCCTTCATACATCACCTCTTTCACGCCGCGTTTCTCTAACGCCGCTTTAGTGGCATCGGCAAGGCCTTGACCGTAAGTATCTTTGTCGTGGATCACCGCCACTTTTTTCGCTTTCAACTTGTCGATGATGTAATCAGCGGCGATTGCACCTTGCTGATCGTCACGACCACACATGCGGAACATAGTTTTCATGCCGCGCTCGGTGATTTGCGGGTTAGTGGATCCGGGGGTAATCGCCAGCACACCCGCTTCGTCATACACTTCCGAGGCGGGCATGGTAGAGGACGAACAGAAATGACCGACCACTGCCATCACTTTGTCCTGATCAACGAGTCGGTTTGCTACCGACACCGCCTGCTTGGGTTCACAGGCATCATCCCCCTGCACCAACACAATTTTTTCGCCGTTAATACCGCCTGCGGCATTAATATCGTCGGCTGCCTGACTTGCACCTTTCCAGTACTGCGCCCCGTAGGTCGCATTGGGGCCGGAGAACGGGCCCGCTACACCAATCTTGATATCCGCTTGCGCGTAAAATGCTACGCTCAGGCAACCTGCAAGTACCACCTTCACTGGGTGTTTCATGAATTTCAAAGACATGCTTTCAATCCTCAACGGGTCAGGAACGGAGCCATACCACGGCCTGGGAGAAATCAATTTCTGAAACTTTTGCAGCACTTTCAGTGGTCATCAGGACCACGGTTAAGGAATAAGCAAGAAACTCGCCAAAGAAGACGGTCGGTGGCAGTTTTTGCAGTGGCATCGTGCCAGGGTAGAAGCGGCGCGAGGTGACATCCCTGCTAATCATAAACATAGCCACAGTTACGCCGCGCACCAGCACCGTGATGGTGCAGAATGCGGTCGATCACAGATTCTTCATCGTGCTGCTGTGTTTATCCGCTATGCTCTGGTCAAATCGGTCCATGTTTCCCTGAAGGAGAACCTATGAATACACAACGGAACGGATTGAGTAGCCAGCAGGCACTGGATGAGCTGGAACGCCTGTATGAGAGCGCTGTAGAGGCACTGCGCAACGCGATTCGTGATTTCACTGCCCAGGGTACGCTGCCGGATGAAGCCGAACGTCAAAATGGTCTGTTTGTTTATCCCGAATTGCGCATCACCTGGCAGGGGGAAGGCCCACAGCAGAATCGCACGCGCGCCTGGGGCCGTTTTACCCATACCGGCAGTTACAGCACCACTATCACCCGCCCTGCACTGTTACGCCATTATTTGAGCGAGCAGTTACAGATGCTGGAAAAAGAGTACGATGTGCTGATTGAGGTGGGCCCATCGCAACAGGAAATCCCTTATCCCTACGTGATTGATGGCCTCACGCTGGACCGATCCATGAGCGCCAGCATCGCGCGGCATTTCCCCACCACTGAACTGTCGCAAATTGGCGATGAAACCGCGGATGGCCTGTTCCATGCCAATGCTATCTTCCCGCTGTCGCACTTTGATGCGCTGCGCACCGATTTTTCCCTCGCGCGCCTGCGTCATTACACCGGTACAGCGGTAGAACATTTCCAGCCGTTTGTGCTGTTTACCAACTACACCCGCTATGTCGATGAGTTCGTGCGTTGGGCCATCGAACAGGTTCAGGATCCCAATACGCCTTATGACAGCCTTGCATGTGCCGGGGATGTGGTGATCACGGCGGATACTCAGGACCCTACCGCCATGATGTCCGACCTGGCATGGAAGAAGCACCAGATGCCCGCCTGGCACCTCACTTCACCCAACCGCCGTGGCATCACGCTGGTAAATATCGGGGTGGGACCGTCCAACGCCAAAACTATTTGCGATCATCTCGCCGTGATTCGTCCGCACGCCTGGTTGATGATTGGTCACTGTGGCGGGCTGCGTGAAAGCCAGACCATTGGTGACTACGTGCTGGCGCACGCTTATCTGCGTGACGATCACGTGTTAGATAGCGTACTGCCGCCGGACATTCCGATCCCAAGCATTGCTGAAGTACAGCGAGCTTTGTATGACGCCACGAAAGCAGTCAGCGGTATGCCTGGGGAAGAGGTCAAACAGCGTCTGCGTACCGGAACCGTTGTCACAACTGATGACCGTAACTGGGAGTTGCGTTATTCCGCTTCTGCGCTGCGCTTTAACCTGAGCCGCGCCGTGGCGGTAGACATGGAGAGCGCGACAATTGCCGCACAGGGCTATCGCTTCCGTGTGCCTTACGGTACTTTGCTGTGCGTTTCGGATAAGCCACTGCACGGCGAAATTAAACTGCCGGGACAGGCAAATCGTTTCTACGAAGGGGCAATTTCAGAGCATCTGCAAATCGGTATTTGCGCGGTTGAGCTGCTGCGTGCTGAGGGCGATAAGCTGCATTCCAGGAAGTTGCGCACCTTTAATGAGCCGCCGTTCAGGTAAATATGTACATTCCGGCCTGCTAGCAGGTCGGAATGACTTTCCGGTTCAACACTCATATTTCCATCACAGCCGTTTTCACAAACCATGCCACAACAGCCAGGATGGCCGGGATCATAATCGACCACGTTAAACGGTCATTCAGCTTTTCAAATTTGGCTTCTAGCCTTTCAAATTTGCGATCTATGCGTCTCTCCAACTGGCCCATCTCGCCCATGAGTTCATTACGCATTTGCCCCTGCTCGGTTCTCAAACATTCAATGTCTGATTTCGTCGCAAAATGCTCGGATCGTGCCGTGAGCAGAGCAACATCAAACTGGATTTTTTGCGTGTTTTTTTCCAGATGTTCAACCCGTTTCATTAACGTTTCCATGGGATGTTCTCCTTGACTGCGCATACCCAAAAGAAGCGGAGGAGATAAACGAGGCATGTTGTTAATGGGATTATCCATCACCAAATCCTTTACTGTATTCGTTCAATCTTCCCACTATCACCTTAGTGAAACAGATTCGAACTGATTAAACATTCCACGAACCCGC
Organism: Type-D symbiont of Plautia stali; assembly: GCF_001485335.1. Classification (NCBI taxonomy): domain Bacteria; kingdom Pseudomonadati; phylum Pseudomonadota; class Gammaproteobacteria; order Enterobacterales; family Enterobacteriaceae; species Type-D symbiont of Plautia stali. The sequence continues at coordinate 6,203 of NZ_BBOC01000076.1, forward strand.
CATTGGGATAAAAAAGTCAGGCAGTGAATGACGACGCGAGAAGTTAAACCAGGTCGACACATCCGTGAAGCGTGCATCAATGAGGATTGCGAGACATCGCACAGGAATTAACTACGGAGATGTAACAGATGACACGGAAGCCCGGGCGGGCTTCCGTAAACCAGAACTTAAGCGCTCAGCCAGCCCAGTTTGATCACGAACAGAATGGAGAGAATCACTAACGCGGCGTTGAGTTCCTTAGTACGGCCACTCAGCAGCTTCACCACGGTCCAGGTAATGAAACCGAAGGCGATGCCGTTAGCAATTGAGTAGGTCAGCGGCATGGTCAATGCCGTTACCGTCACTGGTGCAGCCGTGGTGATGTCTTTCCAGTCAATTTCAGCCAACCCGGAAGCCATCAGTACTGCCACGAACAGCAGAGCAGGTGCGGTGGCGTAAACCGGAACGCTACCCGCCAATGGCGAGAAGAACAGGCTCAGCAGGAACAGCACCGCGACCACGATGGCGGTCAAACCGGTACGTCCGCCGGCACTGACACCCGCCGCAGATTCGACGTAGCTGGTGGTGGTTGAGGTACCCAGCAGAGAACCAAACAAGGCAGCCGCACTATCCGCAATCAGTGCACGGCCCATTTTTGGCACGTTGCCCTGCTCATCAGCCAGGCCTGCACGCTTGGTCACACCCAACAGCGTACCGGTGTTATCAAACACATCAACGAACAGGAAGGCGAAGATGACACTTACCAGGCCCACGTTGAAGGCACCGGAGATATCCAGTTGCATAAAGGTCGGTGCAATCGAAGGCGGTGCAGAGAACACCCCACCAAATGGCGTCAGGCCAATCCCCATGGAGATAAAGGTCACCACCAGGATACCGATCAACACCGCACCGGTAACGCGACGTGCTTCCAGCGCCACAATGATGAAGAAGCCTAACAGCGCCAGCAGCGGACCCGGTTTCGTCAGATCGCCCAGACCCACTAAGGTGGCTGGGTTATCCACCACGATGCCCGCACCTTCCAGCGCAATCAGTGCCAGGAACAGACCAATACCAGCGGCAATGCCGGCACGCAGCGGTAAAGGAATACTGGCAATAATCCACTCACGAATCTTGAAAATCGACAGAGCAAAGAAAATCACTGCTGAGAGGAACACCGCACCCAGTGCAATCTGCCAGGTGTAACCCATATGCAGCACCACGGTGTAGGTGAAGAAGGCGTTAAGCCCCATGCCGGGAGCCAGAGCGATCGGATAGTTAGCGATCAACCCCATCAACACACAGCCAATGGCCGCTGCCAGACAGGTCGCCACAAACACCGCACCTTTATCCATGCCGGTTGCACCGAGGATGCTCGGGTTAACAAACAGGATGTAGGCCATTGCCAGGAAGGTGGTGATACCGGCAATAATTTCCGTACGCACGGTGGTGTTGTGCGCTTTTAATTTGAAGAGTTTTTCTAACATCATCATCTCTCATGAGCGGAGACGGCACGGATGCACGTTCTCTCTTGCCAATGTGGTTAAGCTAGTGATTATTTTTTGATGAAAGCGATTTAAGCCGGACGTAAGGCAAGAACGCCTTCCGCTTTCCCCTGTCCATATAGCAATTGCTATGCCATCACTGTACGCAATCGTTTACGTCCGCGAATGTATTTACGGTTAAGATAATTCTGAACCAGAACGAGGCGCGATTATGGTGCATTGCACTATCGCTGCGCAATCGTTTTCCCTAAGGGTCATGACCACGGGAAAAAATATTGCGGCAACGCACGCTTTCACACTCTGCCTGGCGATGGCGCTCACGTTTCTGCAGCCTGAATCGGCAGCCTAAAAACATCGGGTTACACTGCTTTTTAACCCTTCCGCAACAAAGAGACAGCGCAATGAAGCCCGCGATTTTGGTCGTTGATGATGATCGTGCCGTGTGTGAATTGCTGCACGATGTATTAAGTGAACACGTGTTTACCGTCTACAGCTGCCACCAGGGCAAAGATGCGCTGGCGCTGGTAAGCCTGCATCCTGAAATCTCTCTGGTGATGCTGGATATGATGCTACCCGATACCAACGGCCTGCTGGTGCTGCAACAGATGCAAAGGCAGCGTCCAGACCTGCTGGTGATCATGCTCACCGGTATGGGTTCTGAAGCGGATATGGTGGTGGGCCTTGAAATGGGTGCCGATGATTATATCGCGAAACCCTTTAACCCGCGCGTCGTGGTGGCACGCGCCAGAGCCGCGTTACGCCGCTGCGGCCGTCTGACGCAACCTGAGACGCAATATGATGAGGGGTGGCAATTCAATGGCTGGCGCCTGGATGATGCCCGCTGCCAGCTGTTTAATCCGCAACGGGAAAGTGTGCCGCTGACTCAAGGGGAATATACCTTGCTGCGTGCTTTGGTAGGCCATGCCCGCAAAGTGTTAACCCGCGATCAACTGCTGGAACTGACCCATAGCGAAAGCCTGGAAGTCTTTGATCGCACCATTGACGTGCTGATTATGCGGTTGAGACGAAAAATCGAAACCAATCCACATCAGCCCAGCCTGATCCGCACCATCCGCGGTTTGGGTTATGTTTTTTCTGCGGATGTGATGCGCCCCGCTTCTGCATCACGTGAAACACAAATAGCCTGATCCATCCAGCGCTGCATCTCGGCCAATGGCCGCGTGCCGTCCAGCGCATTCGCTGCATGCAGATTAAAACAGGCACAGGTGTGTGCCAGCTTCAGCGTGTCTAACATCGTCCAGTTCTCGTGACTGGCATACAACACGCCCGCACAGAAGGCATCGCCCGCGCCGACGCTACCGACAATCTCCTCAGGCGTCAGGCACCAGGCAGGCTGCCAGATCCCCTCTTCTGTACCTTCTTGCCCCCACGCCCCCTCTGGCGCATGGATTACCACTCGCTGACGCACCCCTTGTGCAATGAGCCATGCGGCCGCTTGCGCAAAAGCTTCTGGCGCCGATAACCCCTGTTCGCTGCGTAACGTGATGCCCGTTAACGCTTGCGCCTCAAGCTCGTTAATCACCAGATAATCCAGCCAGCGCAGCGCGGGGACAACCAGGGGGCGATATTCTCCCGCTCGCGAGACCAAATCCAGCGAGGTGAGATAACCGCGTTGCTGCATCTGTGCCAGCAACCGCGCACTGCGTGTGGCGTATTCATCGTCGGGTTGATCCAGACTATCCAGCAACAGTAGATAACCCAGATGGAAAATACGATGCGGTGTCGCGACCTCAGCAAAATGCGGCAGATCCAGCTGTGCATTGGCGCCACGCGCATGGAAGAAGGTGCGCTGCCCATCTGGCGTGGTCATCACCTGGGTCATGGCGGTGGTGACACTGCAGGTGCGCTGGACAAAACGGCGATCTATCTGATGGTCGTCCAACAGCTGCACGATGTAATCGCCGTCATTATCTTCCCCGACCATCCCCACCCCCGCCAGCGGCACATTCACCTGCATGCGCGCCAGCGTGAACAACACATTGAGCGCGGCCCCACCGCTGCATTTCTCGCTGTGGGTAATCTCCGCCAGCCAGCCCTGCTCCGGCCAGTGAGTAATACGCTGCACATGGTCTACCAACATGCTGCCTGCGCCCAAAATGCCCTTGCGTTGCGCCATCTCAGGCCCTCCCGGCACTGCCAAATACCTGCATTTGCTGCGCCACCACGTTGGCGATGTCGTGCTCAACTGCCATCAGCAGTTCGGCGAAAGAATCGTATCGCGCATCACGCTGACTAATCTGTTTTTCAATCGCGCCCAACGCCGCCTGAGACATACCGGTGTAAAAATTGATTTTGTGTATACCAAGGCTAATAGCATGGCGGAAATCCGCATCGCTGATCCCTGAACCGCCATGCAGCACCAACGGAATCCTGGCTGCCGCACGGATCGCCGCAAGCCGTTCGAAATCGAGCTTGGGTTCACCTTTGTATTTCCCATGCGCGTTGCCGATGGCCACCGCCAGACAGTCAATGCCGGTTGATTCAACAAACTCTGCCGCGCGCGCAGGGTCGGTAAATTTGTTGCTGTCAGCTTCGCCAAACAGTGCTCCCCCCTCGTCGCCGCCCACAGCCCCAAGTTCCGCTTCCACGGACACGCCAATGGCATGACACATTTTCACCACTTCGCGTGTCTGACGCACATTCTCGTCGTAACTCAGGGTGGAGCCATCGAACATCACTGAGGTAAAGCCGAGGCGGATCGCCTGCATCACCGCTTCAAAATGCAAACCATGATCAAGGTTGAGCATCACCGGAATATCGTGCAGCGCTGCTTCAGTGCGAATGGCCGCGATAAGATGTTCGAGGCTGACATATTTAAAGTGCACCTCGGCAATGTTGATAATGAATGGCGAACGTTGTTGCTCTGCTGCCTGAAACAGGGCGCGCAGGAAATGGGTATCCAGCACATTAAATGCGCCCAGTGCGTATTGATGCTGCTGCGCGTGGGCAAGACCCTGCGCCAGTGAAATCAGTGCCATGGTGCGCTCCTTTATGCCAGCCAGCGGTGATATTCGTTGCAGAGCAGCCAGCGCGGTTCTTCATCCTCATCAATCGGGTTGAAGCGCGCTAACGGCGTGAGAAATACGTTGTCATGTTCGTCGTCGTTGGGCATCGACACTTCGCCGACCAGCACATCGCCATAGCCCTCTTCACCCCAAAAGCTGTGCCAAATGCCAGGCATTAGGGTGACACTTTCCCCGGGCGATAAGCGCAGTTGCGAACCCGCGGCATGCGTTTGGCGGATGCCATCCAGCGTCACGTTCACCGGCGTGTCGCCAAGCTGTGTTCCCTCACGGTTATGCAGTGTGACAATCAAATTGCCGCCACCACGATTAATGATGTCTTCCATTTTTTGTGGGTGATAGTGCATGGGTGTGACCTGCCCTTCGCGAACATGCATGATTTTTTCCGCATAGGGTTTACCCCACGGCTGCCCACCGCGTGAGCCATTACGCAAGGTAAACAGGGTCAGGCCCGTCTGGCTGAAATCATCTGCGCCGAAACTGGTGACGTCCCAGCCGAGGTGTAGAGCCAGCAACTCTTGCGCACGGCTTTGCTCCAGTGCACGCCACTGGCTGAGGCCATAATCGGCCCAGGGCGGCAGGTGAACATCTTGCCGCATGAAGAATTCTCGGGTCAGTTGAAGAATGGCGTTAACTTCTGATCGCTGCATGGGTCCCTCTCCACAGGTAGGGGCGAGACGTGGCCCGCCCATCCAGTACAGATCGCGGTGAACCGGTTATTTCACCGTCCAGCCTTTGTAGCTGCCGACAGTGTTACGATCGATCATGGTGACCGGGATCAGCACCGGCTTGTCCGGTGCCGGTTTGCCTTGCAGGATGTCGTAACCAATCTCCACCGCTTTTGCCGCCATCACCTGTGGGTCTTGCGCTGGCGTAGCTACAAACAGCGAGCCTTTGCGTTTCAGGGCTTCTTCACCATCTGGCGATCCATCAACGCCAACAATAAAGAACTCACTACGCTGCGCCTGTTTCGCAGCCAGGTCCGCACCGATCGCCGTCGGGTCATTAATCGCAAACACCGCATCGATTTTCGGATTAGCAGACAGCAGACCGGTCATCACTTCCAGTCCACCATCGCGACTGCCTTTGGCGTTCTGGTTGTAGGAGAGCAGTTTGATATCCGGATGGGTTTTCAGCTCCGTCATGCAGCCCTCGACGCGGTTCTGTACAGCCGATACCGGTGGTCCGTTGATGATCACCACGTTGCCTTTATTTTTCAGGCGATCGGAGATGTATTTACACGCCATGGCACCTGCCTGGGTGTTATCGGAGGTGATAGTTGCGTTGGCACCATCGGCGGCCACGTCCACCGCCACCACCACAATACCCGCATCACGCGCACGCTTAACGGCAGGGGCGATGCCTTTTGAATCGGCGGCGTTGAGGATGATCATGTCCACTTTAGCCGCGATGAAGTTATCAATCTGCGCCACCTGCTGACCAAGATCATAGCCGCTCGACACCAACGTCACGTTGACCTTGTCGCCAGCCAGCTCCCGCGCTTTCAGCTCCGCACCTTTGGTGATCTGCACGAAGAACGGGTTGGCAAGGTCACCCACGGTCACACCAATGGATTTCAACTCTTTGGCCTGCACCAGTGGCGCACTCAACAGCGTCGCCGCCAGCAGTCCGGTAATAATCGGATTAAAACGCATAGTCGATGTTCTCCTGCTTTTATGATTATGTTGGCGATCGGTCAGAACGCCGTGATGTGACAACCTGTTTTCGTAAGCTGAAATCGCGGGCGTTATTGTCGCAGCCAGTTTGCTAACGGCCAGCGCACAGCAACCGGAGCGTACTGAAGTACGTGAGGATTGCGCGCACTGCCCGGTGGCAAAATGGCAAGTAAAATAGCCCGTTAATTCAAATGATGACGTGTGCGGTATTTATCGATAAGTACCGCGATAATGATCACCGCGCCTTTAATCACCAACTGCCAGAAATACGACACACCCATCAACGTCATGCCGTTATTCAGCGTGGCGATAATTAGCGCACCAATCAGCGTGCCGGTGATGGTGCCGATGCCGCCAACAAAACTGGTGCCGCCCAAAATGACCGCCGCGATGGCATCCAGCTCATAGCCCATACCGAGGTTGCCGTTGGCACTGTAGAGGCGCGAGGCGCTCATCAAGCCCCCCAACCCTGACAACATGCCGCTCATCGCATAGACAAACACCAGCACCAGACCCACTTTGATCCCGGTAAGACGCGCCGCCTGCACGTTGCCCCCCACCGCATAGATATGCACGCCCAGCGTGGTGCGCCGCAAAATGAACCAGCACAGCGCAATCACCGCGAAGGCGATGATGATCAGCCAGGGAATCGAGCCGAGATAGCCATTGCCTATCCACTCAAAATTGATGTCGGAGTTAATCACCGTGGTGCCATTCGCCAGCAGATAGGCTGCACCACGCAGCGCGGTGTAGGTTCCCAGCGTCACGATGAACGGCGGTAATCCCGCCCACGCCACCAGGATGCCGTTGAACAATCCCATGATCAGACCGGCACCGAGCGCCGCCGGAATCGTCAGACCGGCAAAGGCGGGATCGAGTGACACCACCATCGCCACGACCGCCGTGGTGCCCAACATCGACCCCACAGAAAGATCGATACCACCGGTCAGGATCACGAAGGTCATCCCCGCCGCCAGCACGATGTTGATCGAGGCCTGCCGGGTAATGTTCAGCAAGTTTGCTTCGGTAAAGAAGTTTGGCGTGACGAAGCCAAACACCGCCACGATGATGATTAAAATCGGCAGAATGCCTACCGTTTGCAGCAGATCGCTCATTAATGCCCGCTTGAGCGTTGGGCTTTTGGCACGTGCGGTTTCACTGGTCATCTCGGTATCCTCAGGCCTGAACCGGCTGTGCGCCGGTGGCCAGTGTCATTATGTTTTCCTGGCTGATTTCTGCGCCGCTCAGCTCACCAGCAATGCTGCCTTCGCGCATCACATACACGCGGTCGCTCATGCCCACCACTTCAGGCAATTCGCTGGAGATCATCAAAATCGCCACACCCTGCTGCGCCATCTGATTCATCATGCGGTAAATTTCGCTCTTGGCACCGACATCCACCCCGCGCGTCGGTTCATCCAACAGCAGGATGCGGGGCGCAATGGCCACCCAGCGTGAAATCAGTAACTTCTGCTGATTACCGCCCGATAAGCCGCCCGCGCGCACCTGCGCATGGGGCACGCGAATATTCAGCGATTCGATGGCTTCGCTGGCAATCTTCTGGCCTTTACGGCGGTTGAGCAGTCCGTAGCTGGCGTCGCGCTCCAGCGTGGCCATCACAATGTTTTCCTGTGCCGCCAACTCAAGGAATAGCCCCTGCTCTTTGCGATTCTCAGTGAGGAAACCAATGCCGCGCGCAATGGCATCACGCGGTGAGTGGATCTTGACCTTTTCCCCATCGATCCAGATTTCGCCGCCTTTGGGTTGATGCACACCAAAAATCAGTTGTGCCAGTTCGCTGCGCCCTGCCCCCACCAACCCAGCCAGCCCGACAATCTCACCCGCGCGCACCGCCAGGCTGCTGGGATGCACTTTGCGGTTATCCGTCAGGTGATTAACGGCGAGACGAATTTCGCCGAAGGAAATGGTGCGGTCCTTATTAAACAGATCGCTGAGCGGCCGACCGACCATCATGCGCACCAGCTCGCTGGCATTCAGTTGATCGCGCGTCAAACTGCCAACATATTGCCCATCGCGTAGCACGCTGACGCGGTCTGAAAGCTCATACACTTCTGCCATGCGGTGGCTGATATAGATGATCGCCATGCCTTCACTGCGCAGCCGCTTAATCAAAGCGAACAGCTGTTCGGTTTCGCGATTAGAGAGTGCTGCGGTGGGTTCATCCATCACCAGAATGCGGCTGTTGCGGTGCAGCGCGCGGGCGATCTCCACCTGTTGCTGCTCGGCAATGCTGAGCGTGCTGACCAGATCGGTGGCGCTAAACTGAGCACCCAGACGATTAATGACAAGCTGTGCCTCTTCCGCCATCTGTCGACGTTTGACCAGCCCCCCTCGGGTGATCTCACTGCCAAGAAAGATGTTCTCTGCCACCGTTAGGTTGGGTGCCAGATTGATCTCCTGATAAATCAGGGTGATCCCCGCTGCCAGTGCCTCTTTCGGGCCTTTAATGGCATACGGCTTACCGTCGATAAGAATTTCCCCGCTGCTGGCGGTATAGGCACCGGCCAGAATTTTCATCAGCGTGCTTTTTCCGGCACCGTTTTCGCCCATCAGCGCGTGCACCTCGCCGGGCCATACGGTCAAGTCCACGCCTTTGAGCGCGTAGAAACTGCCGAAGCGTCGGGTGATTTCACGCATTTCTAATATCGGTGTCGCCGTCATCGCCAGACTCCCGCTGCCAGTTGTTGCCGCCGAGTGTGGCAACGCCAGATAAATGGAAAATGTCAGCGGCCATTCATATTTGTCATATTGCGCCTGGATGGCGCTTCTATACTCGCCGGAGGTGGAATGGTAAGGAGAGACCGCAATGAGTCAGAGTCTGCACTGGCACGCTGGCGCGCGGGGTCGCCTGCTGCTGTTCAATCTGCTGGTAGTGAGCGTCACGCTGGCGGTGAGTCTGGTGGCGATTTTTGGATTTCGCCACGCCGGTCACATTCAGGAACAGGCGCAGGCACAAACGCTCGCCGATATGAACGGCAGCCTGTCGCTGGCGAGAGACACCGCCAATGTGGCCACCGCCGCCGTGCGGCTGGCTCAGGTGGTGGGCGCGCTGGAGTACCAAAGCGAGTCGGCGCGCTTGCAGCAAACGCAACAAGCCTTACAGCAGTCATTGTCGATGCTGGCAAACGCTCCTTTAGCCGCACAGCAACCGGCGCTGTTGGCGCGCATTCGCGAACGCAGCCAGATGCTGGAACAGAGCATCAGTCAGCTGTTACGTGAGGGTCACCAGCGCCATCTGCAGCGTAACGTGATGCTAAGTGGTTTATGGCAAGCCCAGTTGCTGCTCAATCGTATTGATACCCTCGCGAGTAACGCCGCTTTTCTGCCATTGCGTCAGCAAACCGATGCGTTATTAAAAGTGGCGATTCAGTCCACCGCGCCGCAAACCGCAGAACAGCAGTTACAGCAGGTTCTGCCGGTCTGGTCAGCGTTACCGTTACAGGACGCACTGGCTATGCAGCGCGATCGTCTGGTCGACACCCTACACAGCCTGCAACCTGTCGCCGGACAGTTAGAACAGAGCGATATCACTATCGCCTACGCGACGTATCGCATCAAAGCGCTGGTGGCGATGCTCAACAGTGACATCACCCGGTACGTCCAGTTGGTGGCGCAACAAAGCGATACGCGCAGTGCCGTCACGCATCAGGAACTGGATTCCATCATCGGCTTTATCGGTTTGTTTATGCTGCTGGCGTTACTGATCACCGGCTACGCGGGCTACTACATCTATCGCAATCTGGGATCGAGCCTCACGGCGATTGCCCATGCCATGACCCGACTGGCACAGGGTGAGAAAAGCGTCAATGTCCCGGGGCTGGCGCGGCGTGATGAGCTGGGCGATCTGGCTCGCGCCTTTAACGTATTCGCGCGGAATACCGCCTCGCTGGCACACACCTCAAGATTGTTAAAAGAGAAAAGTAATCAGCTGGAATCGACGTTCCTCGCCATGCGTGATGGCTTTGCCCTGTTTGATAACAGTGGGCAACTGGTGGTGTGGAACGCGCAATACGCTGAACTGCTGGGTATTTCACCGCGTGAACTGCATCGCGGTCTGCATTATCAACGTCTGCTGGCACGCATGAATGTGCAGCTTAACGGTCTGCAGGATGCGCAGGAAGTGCGTCTGCCAGATGGTCGCACGCTGGAGTTGCGCTTCAGCCCGGTGCCCCGCCGTGGCATGGTGAACACGGTGTTAGAGCGCACCACGCGCAAGGCACTGGAAGAGGCGCTACTGCACAGCCAGAAAATGAAAGCGGTCGGCCAACTCACTGGGGGCATCGCGCATGATTTTAACAATCTGCTGGCGGTGATTATCGGCAGTCTGGCATTGACGGTAGATCAACTGCCACCCGGTACCCTCGCCAGCCGTGTTGAACGGGCACGCCAGGCCGCAGACCGAGCGGCGCAACTGACGCAACGTCTGCTGGCGTTCTCACGTAAACAGGCTCTCTATCCGCGTGCGGTATCGGTGGTCGAGTTGGTGGATAACCTGCATTCGCTATTGCAACATTCACTGCTGCCCGGCCAGCAATTAGTGGTGGATGCGCAGCGTCCCGGCTGGCCTGCGTGGATTGATGCGGGGCAACTGGAGAACGCGTTATTGAATCTGGTGGTCAACGCCCGTGATGCCATGGAGAAGCAGAGTGGTGAAATTCGCTTGCGCATCTGGAACCAGCGTACGCAAGAGGCGGAGGGCAAACGTGATCGGGTGACCATTGAAGTGATCGATCATGGCTGCGGCATGTCAGCCGAGGTACGTGAACAGGTTTTTGAGCCGTTTTTCACCACCAAAGAGACCGGCAGCGGCAGTGGGCTGGGCTTGTCGATGGTGTATGGCTTTGTAAGACAGTCTGGCGGCCAGATTGAAGTCGAAACCGCACCCGGCCAGGGCACGACCATTCGTCTGCTGTTGCCGCGTGCGCCGGAAGCGGTACAGCCTCAGGCCACCTTATCCACCTTTGTTCCGGGCGACAGTAGCAATCGGCTGGTGTTAGTGCTGGACGATGAACCGGCAGTGCGACAAACATTATGCGAGCATCTGCATCAGCTTGGGTATCTGACACTGGAGTGTGGTGATGGGGAGGCCGCGCTCACGCTGCTGCGCCAGACGCCCGATATTGAACTGCTGATCAGTGATTTGATGCTACCCGGCCCGCTCAACGGTGCCGATGTGATTCGCCAGGCACAACAGCAGTGGCCCGCGCTGGCCACGCTGTTGATCAGCGGTCAGGATTTACGCCAAAGCCAGGTCACCTTGCCGCTGTGTGAGCGGCTGGCGAAACCCTGGCAACAGGTGCAGTTGGCACAGGCACTGGAACGTGCCTGGCAGCGAAGTGAAAGGCTCAGTCGCGCACGGCAGGCTGCCACAGCGGCAACGGTTTCCCCGTGATATAACGTTTACGAAGCTTGCTGGAGATGACATCCATAATCATCACCACACCGACCAAAATAATGGTCAGGAACATCACCACATCCCAGTTCCACAGGCGCATGTTTTCGGCATACACCAGGCCCACACCGCCCGCGCCGACGAAACCGAGTACCGCCGCCGATCGGGTATTGGATTCGATTTGATACAAGCTGAGTGCCAGGAAAGTGGGGAACGATTGGGTAAAGATGCCGTAACGGTGCTTCTGCAAACTGTTGGCCCCCACCGCACTTAACCCGCGACTGGGTGAACGCTCAACCGCTTCGTGACCTTCTGCATAGAGTTTGCCAAGCAGCCCAACATCCTGCATCACAATCGCCAGTACCCCTGCCAGTGGCCCCATGCCCACGGCACGCACAAAGATCAGGCCCCAAATCGCCATGTCGATACCACGCAGAATATCGAGCAGGCGTCGCACCACTAAAGAGATCGGACGGGCGATGGGATCGTGCATGACATTGCGCGCTGCCAGAAAGGACACGGGCAGTGCAATGGCGGATGCGGTCAGCGTCCCAACGAACACGATGGCCAGCGTGATACCGACTTGGGTGAAGTAGTAGCCAAACGGCCAGTTAACAAAGTCCTGCCAGACAAACATGCGCAGGAAATAGCGACTCAACTGCTGGCAGCCAATGATAAAACGGCTCCACTCAATACCGAAAAATTCAAAGAAGAACAGGTAATACAGCACTACGGCGAGCGCCATCATGGCAATACGGCGTAAGTAACGGTTTTGCGCGGCGAACAGTGCGGGATGCTCCTGCTTCAATTTCGCCACATCTGGCGCTAAGGCGATCATTTCATTTCTCCTTCCACGACGCGGCGGCGCAACCAGCCGGAAAGGGTATCCAGCAGCGAGACCACGACGATGATCAGTAATAGCGTGATGCTGACCTGATCGTAGCGATCCAGTTTGATATTGGTCATCAACTCCTGGCCAATCCCGCCCGCGCCCACCAGCCCAAGGATGGTGGAAGAGCGGAAGTTCACCTCAAGACGCATAAAACTGTATGAGAGGAAAGTGGGTTTCACCTGTGGCCAGAAAGCAAAACGCATGCGTTGCAACTTGCTGGCACCGCAGGCCGCCAGACCACGCACGGGTTTATCCGACGCGCTCTCAATCGATTCATAAAACAGTTTGGTCAGGCTACCCACGGTGTGTAGTGCCAGAGCAAGAAAACCGGGAATCGCGCCAATGCCGAACGCCATCACGAACATGACCGCCCACGCCAGCTCTGGCATGGTGCGCAGAAAAGCGACAAAGGTGCGAATAGCGATGCGGATGCTGCGCGGCGTTTGCGTGTTATCGGCAGCGAAGAACGCCAGCACTGCGGCAACGATCACTGCAACAAGGGTTGACGATAGCGCCAGCTGCAGAGTTTCCCAGATTAGCGGCAGCTGGAAGTGTAGACGGTAGCCCCAGTACGCCAGTGAGCCTTCGGTTTTCACATCCGCGAACAATACCGACAGATGTAGCACTGGCATCGTTTGGCCGATGTAATCGAAAAAGTGAGGCAATGATTGCCAGACAGTGACCAAATTGAATTCCGCCATCTTGCCCGCAGCAAGATAGAGTGCGACCAACAGCAGCGACCAGAGCACAGTGTCACGCTTTTGCTGGCGGCGGATACGTTGGTAGTAGTGTTCAAAATCGGTCAAGGGGGATGTCCTGTGTTGGAAAGGGTGCAGGAGGGAATCTGGTCGCCATTAATGACGACCCTACGTAGGGTGCGCATTGATGCGCACCTCTATCAACGACAGCACCGATGGGTATTACCCGCGCGAACCTTTCATCAAATCACGCTTCATATCGATGATGTTCTGATAGTCCGCAACGGTGGCGGGACCGATGTGCTGAGCACCACCGACCGCTTTAACAAAACAGCTGTGATCTTCTTTATCCAGCTTCTTGATCGCGGCAACCACTTTCGCTTTGAAGTCAGCGGGTAAGTTGTTGCTGACCAGGATCGGGCCGTTCGGGATCAGCGGCGACTGCCAGATAATGCGAATCTGCTTCATCAGGTCTGGATGATCCATACGAATCAGACGGCCAAAGGCACCCGAGGTATAACCGGTGTTGTAATCACCGATCAGGGAAGTCCAGGTCACCGCACCTTCAAACTGACCGTTCAACACACCGAGGATGTCCTGCTCATGGCCACCAGAGAAGGTCACGCTAGAGAAGGTGTTGTTGTACTTATCGTCAACGGTGCCACCGAACTCTTTCTTGAACGCCTGGTTTGGCATCAGGAAGCCAGAGGTTGAATCCGGGTCAGCCATGCCGAATGATTTGCCTTTCAAATCTTCCAGCTTTTTATACGGGCTGTCGGCTTTCACGATCACCACAGAGTGGTAACCCTGAGAACCGTCTTTGTCATCCACCACGATCCCCACCACGTCTACGGCTTTCGGGTTCTGCAGATAAACAGACGCATAGGATGCTGGAGACATGCTCAGCACCATATCAATTTTGTTGCCCAGTAGGCCCTGAATCACGCCTGCATAGTCAGAGGAGTTGCGCATCTTAGTATCGACATTCAGCTCTTTGTCGAAGAAGTCTTTGACGCACTGGTTATCGCCAATCTGCTGAGTGGCATTCTGGCCACCCAAAATCCCGAGGTTCAACTCTTTTGGTGCATCCGCTGCGTTAACGCCAAAAGCCATCAGAGCGCCAGTCAGTAAAGCTAAAGAGGTCAGTTTCATTCGTGGTTTTTCTCTTGCCGTGGGAGTTAGTGGAGCTGGTTAATTTCGTCGCCGTACAGCTCGTGCAGCAGGCCGTCGGTCAACTGAGAAGGATGTCCGTCAAACAGCACTTTGCCGCGCTGAATGCCGATAACACGGGTGCAGTACTGCTTCACCAGTTCAATCGAGTGCAGGTTCACCATTACGCTGATGCCCTGCTCGCTCACCTGACGCAACACATCCATGATGCGTTTGGTGTTTTTCGGATCGAGCGACGCGACAGGCTCATCAGCCAGCAGGATGCGCGGGTTCTGCATCAGTGCACGGCAAATTGCCACGCGCTGCATCTGTCCGCCCGAGAGATTCTCAGCACGCTGCAGCGCCTGCGGCAGCATGTTCATCCACTGCAGCAGCTCAATCGCCTGCGCGCGGTCTGCTTCGGAAAAGACTTTAAAGAAAGATTTCAGCGTCGAGGTCTGACTCAGACGGCCAAGCAGCACGTTGGTCAACACATCGAGACGCGGCACCAGACAGAAGTCCTGGAAAATCATGCCGCATTCGCTACGCCACTCGCGCATCTGCCGGCTGTTGAGCGTCACCACATCACGATCCGCTTGATTGGGACGGTTGCTGAGAATTGCCCCCTGTGACGCACTGATGGTGCCATTCAGCATGTGTAACAGTGTCGATTTGCCTGCGCCAGAGCGACCAATCACGGCCACCAGCTCGCCCGCATGCAGATCGAAGCTGACATTATCCAGTACGCGGTTTTCGCCGTACGCCTTGCACAGTCCCTGTACCGACAGCACCTTGTTACCCTGACCGGCGTGTGGAACGTAAGGATTGTCGATAACGGTTTTCAGTAATGCCTGTGCCATGATGCACTCCACTCTCTGAGGTCTTGATTGCCCGTTATTACGGGCAAATCCGATGAAGACTTGATGACAGTAAAGTGATTAAACGGTGACAGCGTGAACAGAGCCGACGGCAATGCTTTGCCCATCGGTTGCCGCCAGCACATTGTCAGGTAAGCGATTATTCAGTAACCAGCGGTCCATCTCATGACTCAGGTGGACAAGCCAGGCCTGGCGCGGTGCCAGCTGTTCAATAATCTGCAATGCGCGTGTCACATCATTATGATTACGCACGCTTTCTCGGGGCGGGTCGTTGCAGTCAATCACCAGTTGGTCGAGGGGTTGACCGTCAAGAAAATCTGCGGTTTCCGGTGGTAATCCGCAGGTATCGCACAGCCAGGCGAGGCGTGTACCCTGCCAGTCAAACAGATAGCCATGGGTGAGTTTTGAGTGCTGTAACGGCAACGGCGTCACCTGCAGCGCACCGAAGTGATGGGGCACAAAAGGCGTGAGTGCCGGGCGGAAATCGAGTAGTCCAGGGTGCTTAAACAGGTCATCACACCCCTTCTCATCCGGCGGTGCCCACACCGGGATCGGTTCACCGATTCCCCAGCGCAGACTGAACAGTCCAGCGACATGATCCATATGAAAATGGGTGAGCAAGATGCGACTCAATTCACCGGGGCGAAAGCGTTGATGCAGATCGTGACGTCCTGCATCCAGCAAAATCCGCTCACTGCCGGTGTCGATTATTGCGCTGGTGGCCGCGCGTGCATGTCGGGGTTCGCGGCGCGCGCGTTCACAGGCGTGACAATCACAGCCGAACAGCGGCGCGGACTGCACGCCGCCGGTTCCGAGAAAAGTGAGTTTCATGGCGGATGTTCCAGCAGTTGGCGCAGCTTCTCAAGCGTATCACTCAGTGCGCCATCGTTATTGAGCGGATGGCAGTGCGCAGGCAAGGGTTCCGCTGCGCGTGCCAGTCGTTTGCTAATCTCTGCTTCACTTTCACGTCCACGCTGCCGCAGCCGCGCTTCCAGCACCGCAGGCGACACCTGCAACACCAGCGGCAATAACCGGGCGCCGTAATGCTGTTGCACTGTGGGTAGATGCAGACGTGAACCATTCACCAACACGTTTAACCCGCGTGCCAGCCAGTGGTCGATCTCTTCGCCCAGTCCATAATGCAGGCCATGCGCTTGCCAGCTAATGGCAAACAAGCCGAGGGCTTCACGTCGCCGGAATTCCGCTTCACTCAGTGCGACATGGTTTTCCCCCCCGGCATCCGCCGGGCGGGTAATGTAACGATGCGCAATCACCAACCTTTCGGGCGGGGCTTCGCGTAACGCGTTCAACAAGCTGTCTTTACCCGAGCCCGAAGGCCCGGTTAGCCAGATCAGCCGTGCCATCAGAACACCAGCCTGCCCTGCGACCAGACGTGGCGAATGTGCGGATGGCCATGTTCGGTATGCGCCAGAATCAGATCGGCGCGCTGTCCTTCGGAAATCACCCCGCGATCGTGCAAGCCGATCGCGCGAGCCGGATTACGTGTCACCAGCGCGGCGGCTTGTGGCAACGTCAGGCTGTTACGCTCGTCGGCCACCAGGCGGAACACTGCATCCAGCAGGCTTGCCGGATAGTAATCGGATGACAGGATATCCAGCAGGCCATGGCTGGCCAACTCCCATGCCGCCACGTTCCCGGAGTGCGATCCCCCACGAACAATGTTCGGCGCGCCCATCAGCACCTGCATACCGCACTCGCGTGAAGCGCGTGCCGCCTCAAGGGTGGTCGGGAACTCAGCGATGGTGCTGCCTACATCATATGATTCCGCCACATGTGCCGCTGTCGCATCATCGTGGCTGGCAATCGGAATACCACGTGAACGGCACAGGCTGGAGATGGCATTGCGGTTCGGCGTGGAGAATTCAGCGGCCAGCGCCAGCTGCTCACGCTCAAACTGATCCATCTGCTCATCATTCAGCGAGTACTTGCCCTGATAGTAGGTGCGATACATCTCAAGAGAGGCGTACTGACGCTGGCCTGGTGAATGGTCCATTAGCGATACCAGTGACAACTCCGGTGTACTCATCAGCGTTTCAAACAGCGGCAGCGTGGTGTTGTGTGGCAGTTCACAACGCAGATGCAGATGGTGATCAACCCGGTTGATGCCTTTGCGGTTGCTGTCCTGAATCGCATTGATCATTTTGCTGAGGTTTTCGATGCGATGGCCGCCGTCGCGCACATCACCCACGCCGATGGCATCTAATACCGTGGTGATGCCGCTGGCGACCATCAGTGCATCGTGGCTGCTCATAGCCGAATGTGCAGGCCAATCGACTTTTGGGCGAGGGGTAAAAAATTTATCGAGGTTATCGGTATGCAGCTCTACCAGCCCAGGCAGCAGGAAGGCGTTTTCCCCCTCCAGCGCACCCGGCAGTTGGCTGGCGCTGTCGCTGAAGCTGGCAATACGGCCATCACGGATCTCCAGTGAACCCGACACCACTTCCTGTTCCAGCACCAGACGGACGTTGTTGACGATCATGCTTCTGCTCCTGTTTTTACCGGCTGCATGACGTGCAGGCGATCGGCCACGCGTGCGCGCACCGCTTCGTCATGGAAAATACCTACAATGGCGGCACCCCGTGCACGCGCCTGTTCAATCAATTCCACCACGGCGGCGCTATTGGCGCTGTCGAGTGAGGCGGTGGGCTCATCCAGTAACAGCACCGGATAGTCGGCAATGAAGCCACGCGCAATGTTCACACGCTGCTGCTCACCACCGGAGAAGGTGGACGGCGCGAGCGACCACAAACGCTCTGGCACATTCAGCCGCGTCAGCAGCTCTTTGGCTCGTTTTTCACAGAACGCGCGCTCCACGCCTCGCTCCAACAGCGGTTGCATCACGATTTCCAGCGTCGGCACACGCGGGATCACGCGCAAAAACTGGCTTACCCAGCCCACGGTTTCGCGGCGAATCGCCAGGATCTGGCGTGCAGGGGCTTGTGCCATATCGATCCATTCGCCCTGATGTTGCAGCCAGATGTGGCCACTGTTGGCTTGGTAATTGCCGTACAAAGCACGCAGCAGCGTGGATTTTCCGCTACCCGAGCGGCCATGCAGCACCACACATTCACCGGCGCACACTTCAAGGCTGGCGTCCTGTAATACCGGCAGCGCGGCACTGCTCTGGTTGTGCAGCACGAAGGTTTTGCTGAGTTTCTCTACGCGCAATAAAGGTTGCATGTTGATGTCCTGATGTTTGATTCGCGGTCGCCATAAATGGCGCCCCTACAACGCTCCAAGCCCACTCTTACTCACGGTCGTGACCCGATGTTGTAGGGTGCGCATTGATGCGCACCTGGCAAAAACGTTACGCCAATACCGATGAAACCAGCAGTTGGGTGTAAGGATGGTGCGGATCGTCCAGCACCCGGTCGGTGAGACCGCTCTCCACCACTCTGCCCTGCTTCATCACCAGCAAACGGTGCGCCAGCAAGCGCGCCACGCCGAGATCGTGAGTGACAATCACCACCGCCAGATTCAGCTCACGCACCAGGGTGCGCAGCAGGTCGAGCAGTCGAGCCTGCACCGACACATCCAGACCACCGGTTGGCTCATCCATAAACACCAGCGTGGGCTGGGTCACCAGGTTGCGTGCAATCTGCAAACGCTGCTGCATGCCGCCAGAGAAGGTGGTCGGCAAGTCATCAATACGGTTGGCCGGGATCTCAACGTCCTGCAACCAGCGCATCGCCTCTTTGCGGATGTCGCCATAATGGCGTTGACCCACGGCCATTAAGCGCTCGCCAATATTGCCGCCTGCCGTGACCTGCGGGCGCAAGCCGTCGAGCGGATGCTGATGCACCACCCCCCACTCCGTGCGCAGCAGACGGCGACGATCGCTTTCACTCAGTTGATAGAGATCCTGGGCGCGATAAAGAATGTTGCCCTGCTGCGGCGCTAACCGGGCCGACAGGCTGCGCAGCAAGGTGGTTTTACCCGAGCCGGATTCCCCGACAATGCCCAGCACTTCACCCGGATAGAGTTCAAAGCTGACATCTTCAAAGCCTTTGCCTGGCGCATAAAGGTGCGTCAGATTGTTGACCGCAAGCAGCGGCTGTTCACTGTGCATGCTGTTGTTCCTGCTGCTGGTGGCAAAAATCGGTATCGGAGCAGACAAACATGCGCGTACCGGCATCATCCATTACCACCTCATCGAGATAGCTGTGGCGCGAACCGCACAGTGCGCAGGGTTCATCCCAGCTTTGCACGGTGAACGGGTGGTCATCGAAATCGAGGCTTTCTACTTTGGTGTACGGCGGCAGCGCATAGATGCGTTTTTCACGTCCGGCACCAAACAGCTGCAGTGCAGGCATCATGTGCATCTT